>JBBRGJ010000077.1:0-14283 GCA_038240835.1 Bacteroidales bacterium
TAATGATTTTGCTCATCAATTTTCGAACGAATTTGAAACGCCAAATCCTTCATTCTCTTTCGTCCTTTTTTGTGATTACGATGTGGAGAATAAAAAGCCTTTTTTCTCTACAAAAGAGCAGTTTGCTAATTCATGGAAGAGATAAGGAATGGTAAAGGGTTCAAGGTGAATGAAACCTCAACTTTCGTTGAATGGTTCAAGGTTCAGGGTTCAAGGTGAATGAAACCCTTTTACCCTATCCCTTTCTCCTTTCAGCCTTTTCGGCCTTTCGACTTTACAGACTTTATAGCCTTTCGACTTTTCCCCCCATTCACCATTCACCATTTACCTTTACAGCCTTTCTCCTTTTAGCCTTTATGGCCTTTCGCCTTTACAGGTTTTATAGCCTTTCCATACATTGTATCTGAATATACTTTGGTAAATTCTGCCCCAAAGAAAACAATCATTGAGGAATAGGTTGTCCATAATAAAATTAGAATAACCGAACCTGCTGCACCATATCCCGAACCCGGATCGGTCTTGCCAAAGTATAACGCCAAGCCAGATTTTCCGATTGTAAATAAGAAAGAGGTGATGAACGCACCAATCCATACCGTTCGCCATCTGATTTTAGTATCGGGCAGAAACTTGAACATGAGTGCAAATAATACTGCAATAATACTCAAAGAAAAGACAAAACTAAGGATTTTGAAAAGTACTAACAGAGATTCAGACCAGTGTTGGATGACCCATGAACTGAATGCGGATAACATAGAAGATACTGTTAATGAGACAAGCAGCAAGAATGCAATGGAAACAATTAACCCAAAAGAGAAAATTCTTGTTTTGATATAAGCCCATATTCCTGACTTTGTAGTAGAAGGTTCTTCTACTTCCCAAATCACATTTAACGATTTTTGAAACTGTACAAAAACCCTAGTAGCACCCATTAATATAACAGCGATCCCAATTAAAGTTGCCCAAATAGAATCTTTGGTTTTACTAGCAAACGTAACCATACCCTCAATCTGATCGGCAGTATCTACTCCCATAGTCTGTGCAACTTCATCATGTAATTTTCCACTCACTGCGTCGGCGCCTAAAACTGAACCTGCAATAGCGAGCACGACTACTAGTAAACCTGGTAATGAAAAGATCGTGTTATAGGCGATTATTTCGCTCTGGGAGAATGGGTCTCGATCCCACCATTTTTTAAAGGTAGTTTTAAGCAGACCAAATATTTTTTTGAATTTAGATTTATTCATTTTAGTATAATTTAGTTATTTGTTTTTCTTGCCTTTTTCCTTTTTATCAGATTTAGTAAAAAGTTTTTGGAAAAATCCTTTTTCCTCTTCGGCTTTTACTTTGTCAACGGATAGAATAGATATTTCACTGTCAATTGAGGGATACAGTGCTTGTATAAATGCGTTGCGTAATACTTCTATCACCGCTTGCCAAGTTTTTATGTCTGTTTCTGCGTAATCCCCTTTAAAAGGAATTTTTGTGGCAATATGTTTTTCGTCAGGGTTTTTAAGTATCACACCTACTGTTCCCACCAATGTTTCATATAGTTTATTCATAAATGAATCGTGGCGATCTTCATCTCCTTTAACTTTTAGATTCTTTATTATTGGCTTCACATATCCTACGAATTTTCTGTCTTTTGAGGCTACTTCGGTATATAAACCAAAGGTTCCTGCATGAACATCAAACTTAGCATACGCTTTTAAAAAGTCATTTAAATCGGGTAAGTTTGTGTTTTTCAACTGTGCATTCAAATCGAAGGTGGGATTTTCTGCCAATGGATTAAGTTTCATTTTTAACAAGAAAATACCTTTATAAATATTCGCACTTGCTTTAACAGATGCTGGCAACAAGGCGGTGTCCTCGACGGATGACAGGTTTTCGGCAAGAATGGATATATTTGTTGCAGAAATATCTACTTGGGGCTGAGAAGTTGGATCAACAAATTGCATTTTGCCATTGATAATTTTAAAGAAATTAATTTTTAATGGCATAAAACTTTTGAGCACTTTCCGAAAATCATTGGTATCTTTTTGAGCAGATGCTGGTTCGGCTTTGTCTTTGGTAAACTTTACCACTGGCTCTAAAAGTTCAAGTTCGCCAACCAATCTGCCATGAAATAAAGATTTCCATTCCACTGATAGATCTATAGCTTTTGAAGATAGAAATGGAATCTGCATTTTTGTGGCTGTATCTATTTTATCAATATAAATATCTTTTATCACATAAGCACCTCGGTATATGTGCAAATCTATATCATCAATATGTCCATAATATCCATCCATGGAGCTAAGCGTTTTATTGGCATAATGCAATACAACATAAGGTAATATGATACGAATTACTATTAATACGGCGACGATGGAAATAACTATTTTCCAAGTTCTATGTCTTTTTTGTTTATTTGCCATGTCTTTATTTTTTTAAAGTTAGGATTGGTTATTGAGGTCGAAAAATCTGATCACAGAATTTTTAAATGATTCAGTGATTTAATCTTGCAAAAATATTTTTTTTTTTGAGAGGGTTTCTGAAAATTCAATTTTTCGAGGCAGATGAAATTTTAAAACCACTACCGATAGCTATCGGCATTGCCTCTGTAAATGCGATGTGTTGAGCATGCCGAAACAAGGATTTTAAAATTGAAATCTAACGTTGAAAAATGAACCGAAGGACGACGCAGGCAATTATTAGAAGTCCCGTTGATTGATTTATTTGCTGTGTTGTACCCAAATGAGTTCTGAAGTGTCGTATCCAACATCTTTAGCAATTTTCAGATAGGTAGATTTAATGTCGTCTGGGATAGTTTTTTCACGAGATAAGATCCATAAATATTTTAAATTCTTGCCCACTATCAATGCATACTTATAATCTTTATCAATAGCAATAACATTATATCCGGAATAAAATGGACCAAAAAAAGACACTTTAAGCATCCCAACATTGTCAGCATTCGCAAATTTTGCTTTACCAGTAATCTCTTTCCACTCATTATCCTTGTATTTAAAACCACGGTTTTTTACTTTAATCTTGCCATCGTCGCGCAAGGAATATTCAGCCGTATTATTGTTCAGTCCTTTCTCAAATTTATAATCGAGTCGGGCAACTTCATACCATTTCCCTAAAAATTTTTCTTTTTCAAATGCAGTAACTGGTTTTGCCCCTTTTGGAATGGTGGAACACGAAGAAACTAAGGCAATAAGAGTGGATAACATTATATATTTTATGTTTATTGTGTTCATATAGATTAGATTATAGTGTCACAACTAGTATTTTGCAAGCGAGTATTTATTTTTTTAACGCGCTATTTTTGTTAATATATTGATTAATACTCTTCTACCCTTTGATGCTATTTTCCCAGAATTATTTGCAACGATCCCTACAACGGCAGTTTGTAATACAGAACCTACTGCTCTTTTAATTGGGTTATGTGAACTGCCAATTAGGATTTTCCTGAAAAGGAAACCCGAAATAAGTCCAATAACAGTCCGGCCAATAGCACTTTTTATATCAGGAGCTCCAGTCAATGTCGAAAAGGTATTTTTAGCGAGATTGAGAGGTCTCAGATTTTCACGAATTTCGTGTGCGTTTTCTTTGAGTACATCTAACTCTAGATCGCGTTTTATTTCCATTAACGCGATCGACTCATTTAATATAGTATCTGGTGATCTCTTTTTCATACTTCTTTTTTATTTAGCATTTTTACAATAAGTGAGTTTTTCACGGGTGATTTTATCATGTTTGGTATATAGTGTACGAGTAAAGCAACTAATACATAGAAAGCAGCAACAATTAGGAATCCGTAATATAATTTACCAGTCAATTCACCAATCCACAATGCTAAACCAATGTTTAATAAAATAATCATTATCAATACAACAGTAAAAAAGATAAGTTTTAATACAATTGTTGAAATTACATCCGATGTTTTTGAAATAGCCTTCAACTTGAACAAATCTATGTTTGTTTTTGCATAGGATTCCGCTAATTCAATGAGGTCTTTTATTAGTGTTGATTTCTCTTCCATGTTTTTATTCTTTTAAATCCAGGGGGCAAACTAGAGCTTACAATCTCCTGTCTATTGGTTGTTGATAATTAGTGTGTTATAACATATGTGGCATTCAAACTTGCTACTAACTTTCTATGATTAAGTGAGATATGTATGAGTGTCTGTTAGTTTTTTTCACGAAGGAATTTTACATGATTTAAGTCGTCAAGAAGTTGTGCTTTTTGGTAACTAATCATTTTAACTACATTGACTGGCAAAAATTCACTGTCTTTTATTGCATCAGCATACGTTTCTTGGGCGGCTTCTTCTCCAAATTCACACGATTCAAGGATTGCTTTTCGGTCTTTTCCAGTAAGGGTGGCTTTAAGATCCATCCAAACTCGGAATGCTTTACCTAAGAGTGTCGTGCTTTCGGTTGGTTTTCCACTGTATTTGAGGACTTCTTCGCTCAATACGACATTCAGGATTTGACTTTTGGACATCATTCTGTTGAATAAGACTTTGAGATCTACATCTTCAGTTGATTCTTCTGCATGTCCATAACCTTCAATTCGATCGTTGTTTATTTGAACCAAATTGTTTAATACTCCAACAATTTTTTCTTTTTCCTCTTCGGTGTAAAATCTTTGTTGTTCTTCCGGTGCATTGTCATGCAATTCATTTTTTATAATCATTTTATTGTTATTTTAAATTGTTAATGTACAGGTTAATAAAAACAGATTATGCATAATTATTTTTATTATGATTTGTGTACTATCTTGCCAAAACTATAGCTAGTTCTTTTTCTTGAAAAAGCGAAAAGCAAGAAATATAATTAAAACAATAACTAATACAGTAATAAAAATTCCTACCTCCATTCCTGTTTTAAAAATCCCCCCGACTACAGCACAACCAGAAAATGTGGAAACAAGTGCGAGTAATAATGCGTATATAAGAGTTTGTTTTTTCATTTTATAATTGTGTTGTAGTTTGGGTGGCAATGGTTAACAAAAAATGATTAAATGATCATTGTAAATCATTGCTCAAAAGGATATTTTTTAAATGTTAGATGCTAAATGTTTTTTGAGCTAACTATGAATGCTTTGGACTGGTTCTGTAATCGTTTTTTACTTCCTGAACTTTGTCCTTACCTTCAGCATACAAATGTTTAGCTTCTTCTTTGCCATCAGCATACAAATCTTTTGCTTTCTCTTTGCCCTCAGCATACAATTGTTTCGCTTCGTCTTTTGCTTCATTAATTTCTTCTTTCGCAGAAGTAATTAAATTTCCTAAATTGTCTTTTAAATCGCCCCAAAGATCTTCGCCTTTTCGGGATATGTTCTTACGAGTAACTGATCCTTTTTCGGGTGCAAATAATACTCCTAAAGCTGCACCTACAGCGGCACCAGCAATAACTCCTAATATTAATTTTCCTGTGTTCATAATTTTGGTTTTTTAATTGTTTATAATTTGTTGGGTTCTAAAAATTTATTTTTTGATTTCTTAATAATGTGTATACTATACTACTTTGTCACCTCTGATTAATCTTAATACAATAGCTACTACGGCTATAACTAGTAAAATGTGAATGAGAGATCCTGCACTGTAAGCAAAAAATCCAATTGCCCAGGCAATGACTAAAATTACGGCTAAGATATAAAGGATGTTACTCATGATATTATGTTTTTAATGATTGTTTTTATGTTTGAATTAAGGGGAACAAATCTTTGTTGTTTTTTAAAATTTGATCACTTTAATTTTTTTTTTGCTATTGAAGAGTTCTGTCTGAAATTTTCTCACGACTTGAAGTGGCACTTTTAGCAGTCTGCTTTTTTGTATCCTCTTTTTCTTCGGTCATTTTCTTTGGAGATGCTTTTTTCTCGCTTTTCATTTCACCTTCTTTATGCTGGCTACTAACTGGTTGTTTTGAACTTGCAGATTGTTTTACAACCTTTTTGTCTTTTTCTTCGTTTTTCATTTGATTTTGTTTTTAATTGATAATATTGTTCGCTAAATTCGATAAGGCAAAATTACCTCAGCTGAACACTAAATGTGTTACAGAAATCTATGAAAATGTTATAAGATTCCTCTATTAGAGATAATTTAATACCTTATTTTATGCGATAACAATATATTTTCCGAATCAGGGTAGATTTTAAAAAGTTTTCAAGGTGTTGCAATTCAGTTAATTATAAATACACAGTTGATTCAGAAAATCAACGGCCGAAACGGTAATCGTCTAAAAATTGGTGTTTAGTATGGTTAAGGGAATGCATGATTGCATCGCGGGCCATGACACTATAAGTGATTCCATTTCCACCAAATCCCAAAATATAATGTTCATTTATTTCCGGATTAGGTCGGCCAAAATAAGGTAATCCATCCTCGGTTTCGCCAAATGTGCCTGCCCAAATATAATCCGCTTTAAAATTAATAGCTGGAAAATATTTTTGAAATTGTTTGAGTAAATGGTTTTGCTTTTTGTATAAAACTGAATCCCGTTTTGTTGCGTTTTTGAAACGTTCGTCGCAACCGCCAACAATGATACGGCCTTCGGAAGTTGTTCTGAAATAGAAATACGGGGCAGAATTGTCCCAATAAATATGGTTTTTAAATGCTTTGGGCATTTTCTCAAAAACCTCGCTGGCTAAGGCATACGTACTTTGAAGATTTACTACTTTCTCTCGCAGTGTATTTCCGCTTTCGTATCCAGTGCAGTGGATGATATGATTGGCTTGAATGGATACTTTATCCTGAGTTTTAACTGTAAATTTTGCTCCATCATTATTAATTTCCTGAATTTCAGTATGATCGTAAATTTTCATCCCTTTTTGGGAACAATAATCTAATAAATCATAAGAAAATTTGAAGGGATCAATGATGGCTCCAGAAACGGATTCAATTCCAGCATAAGCTTCCAATCCCAAACTTTTCAGTGCTTCCTTCTCTAACCAACTGACGTCAAATCCATGTTCTTTTCTGGCCTTAAATTCTTCTTCCATCGCTTTCATCCCTTTGCGGGTAGACGTGAAAAAGATGCTTTTTTTAAATTCAAACGGACAGTTACTTTTAATTTCATCAATTATCTTTTTGAGATCAAAAATTGCTTTTTCACAGTTTTTATAACTGGAAACTGCGCAATTAAGGCCTCTTTGCTCGATTAGTTTATACAATGGAACATCAATTTCATATTGTAGCATCCCAGTGCTAGCTGCACTGCTTCCGTTGCAAACATTCCGTTTGTCGACCAGAACTACATCTTTGCCTTCTTGCAAGAGTTTGTGCGCAATTAAAGATCCAGTAATTCCGCCGCCAATTACCAATATGTCGGTGGATATGGATTTATCCAACGAAGGATAACTTTTTAAAAAAGCATTTTTGACTAACCAATAAGGTTCGTTTGATCGTAAATCCATATTTTTGTTTTTAGTATATAAAACCAACTAAATTACTTCTTTTCATACATAAATTAACAAGCGATAGACATGTAAAATCCCTATCGCTTGTATTTTATTTCGGTTAATTTATGAATTTGATTCTTCTAATTGTTTCAATTTTGCTTCGCGTGGCCAAAATCTGTGCTGTGCAACAGCTTTTACAAATTCAGTATTGGGAGCATCCATTAAAATTCCGCCGTCTTTCTTTTTGTCTGGATTCAGAGCTAAAATTTTCGTCAACCAAGCTGATCCATCGCCTTCAGTAGCAATCGCTTTACAATGTTTATAGGCTTCTTCTACAAATTCTTTTGCGTTGGGTTGCTTCTTGAATGTGTCGATGCTCTTTTTGCCAGAAGGGATAAATACAGCATCATAGAACACAGAGGCGGCGGTTAAAAGACTTTCATCCACCTTTACGCTCTTGCCATTTGTCGTTTGAATTTTACCCAAATGCACAGAAATAATTTTCGCCATTGCACCTTCTTTTTTTAAGGTGTTCAACATTTTATTGAGTGAGTCATCATCCACGCCATCGGTCGCCAATATTCCAATTTGACGAGTTTTGATGGTGTTTTTAACAGTGTTTTCCATACTCACCGCTGGCGAACTATTTACATCAGGATCCGCTTCAATCGATTGATAACTTTTAGGATCCGCATCGGCTGGGTAACTGTGGTTAGTAATTGCATCCGCTTTGGGAACCTCGAATCCTAAACCAGTTGCAACTCTTTTGGCAAGTGATTTGTCGATTTTGGTAAGCAAAGCCACCATTCTTTTTCTGATCTCTTCTGATTTTACTTTTCCCAATTCAAATCGGAAAGCATCCACAATGTGATTTTTTTCGGTCTCGCTCATGCTGTTATAAAACATTGCAGGTTGACTGAAATGATCCATAAAACTTTTGCTTCTTGAACGAATTTTATTAGCATCTATTCTTTCGTGGTGCGTTACAAAACCACCCTCTGAAGCTTTTGCTTGATGCGGATGACCGCCACTAGTGGTATTTGGGTTGTAGCTAGATTGTCCTGGATTGATGGTTTGTCGCATAAATCCATCCCGCTGATTGTTATGCACTGGAGCGATGGGTCGATTGATGGGTATTTCGTGGAAGTTAGGACCTCCAAGTCGAATCAGTTGAGTATCGGTATACGAAAACAATCTGCCTTGTAAAAGAGGATCGTTCGAAAAGTCGATTCCTGGAACAACGTGTCCTGGATGAAAAGCAACTTGTTCGGTTTCCGCAAAGAAATTATCTGGATTTCTATTCAATGTCATACGACCCACAATTTGCACAGGAACTAATTCTTCGGGAATGAGTTTTGTAGGATCGAGTAAATCAAATTTAAATTTATGTTCGTCTTTTTCTTCCACAATTTGAACTCCAAAATCCCATTCTGCTGGCTGACCATTATCGATGGCATCCCACAAATCGCGGCGATGGAAATCGGAATCTTTGCCTGAAATTTTTTGTGCTTCGTCCCACAATACAGAATGTACTCCCAGGATAGGTCTCCAATGGAACCGTACAAAAACCGATTTGTCGTCTTTGTTCACAAACCGATACGTGTGAATGCCAAAACCATCCATCATTCTCAAACTACGAGGAATTGCGCGATCACTCATTACCCAAATTACATTGTGTAAAGTTTCGGGAGTTAGCGACACAAAATCCCAAAAAGTATCGTGAGCGGATGCTGCCTGTGGCATTTCGTTATTTGGTTCGGGTTTTACGGCGTGCACTAAATCGGGAAATTTAAGTGCATCTTGTATGAAAAATATGGGCATATTGTTTCCCACTAAATCGTAGTTTCCTTCTTCGGTATAAAACTTTACAGCAAAACCTCTCACATCGCGAGCCAAATCCGTCGAACCTCTGGATCCTGCCACTGTACTGAAACGGGCAAATACTGGAGTGCGTGTGCCAACTTCTTGCAAGAAATGAGCTTTGGTATATTCCGACAACGAGTGAGTAAGTTCGAAATAACCATGTGCACCGCTTCCACGAGCGTGTACAATTCTTTCAGGAATACGTTCATGATCGAAATGAGTGATTTTTTCGCGCAGATGGAAGTCTTCCAACAGCGTAGGTCCACGGTCGCCCGCTTTCAATGAATTTTGATCGTCATTGATGCGCAAACCTTGGTTGGTGGTCATAAATTCACCATCGTTATCAATGGTATAGTTTTGAAGATCTTTGCTTTTTTTATCTTTTGACGGATTACCTTTTTCGTTTTTCATACCTTTTATTTTATAGAAATTTTTTATTTTTATAAAAGCCTGTATTAACTAGTCTGCTAGAAAATTGGTGATTGGAAAAAAAGGTTGTTTTCATTCAATCACTAATTTCTATTTTAATTACAATTACTTTTTTCGTTTTTCTAATTCTGGCACAGGCTTCGTCTCCAAGGCAGCCGACAAACGAATTTTTTTCAATTCTTCGAATTTTGCACCTAATTCTTCGAGTTCTTTCTTATCCAATATTTTTTCTGCTTCAGGAAATAATTCATCTTCTTCTTCCGTCAAATGATGGTCGAGTATTTCTTCGAATACTTTGAATTTAATCATCCAACGTTCATTGTCTTTTGGAAAGTCAGCTAAGTCGAGTAGGGCTAAATTTAGAATTACGTGTTCTTCTTGAGATTCAAGCGACTCGTCTTTGATCTCTTTTTTGGAATGCAACTTGCTCAAAAACAAATCTTCCTCCAATTCGTGATGCACATCGAGGTGCTTTTTTAGAAAAATAAATTTGCCACTATCTTTTTTTACTTCCTTTACTAACTTACGCATCTCGTTGTGATGTGCGATAAGTGCTTTTGTGATTGTTTTCATATTATTATTTGTTATGTGTATGATCTTGTTTTTTGAATTGGTAAAAATTAAGGTGAGAAAAGCTTATTGATTAATAAGTTGACTCACCTTAACGGTTGTTTAGCAATTAGAGTTTTTTGCTTGGACTTTTGTCCTTGCTTGCACTTGCTGAATTGCTGCTTTTTTTGTTTTCAGTTTTGCCTTCATCTTTCATTTTTTTTGATGATGATGCTTTTTTTTCGCTTTTTACGTCCGTATTTGCCTTTTTGCTAGCAGGAACTTTTTGTTCTTTTTTGTCTGTCTGTTCGTTTTTCATAGGATTTAATTGTTGATTATAAGTAATCTGAACTTTTGTTGATTGATAAAACAATTTAGAAAGCAAAACTACTATAATAGCGACCAAACTACGTTACATGATTTTTATTATTTGTTACATATTATAATAGGATATGAACTTCAACTTCATGCTCGATTAAATCATCCAACAACATAATGGAATCCCCAGTTCCTTGCTTTCCATCCATTTTCCACCATGAACTACCGATATTACTTGATTGGAAGACCGTAATGTTGTACGTTGTTTCCCCATAACGATATACAAGGGAAACCGATGGCCATTCTATTGGGAAACAAGGTTTAAACCTTAGATGATCATTGAGTAATTCCATCCCGATAAGAGCGCCAATAATAAATTGATACATCCATCCAGCCGAACCAGTGTACCAAGTCCATCCACCTCGCCCCTTATGAGATTCATTGGCATAAATATCTGCTGCCATTACATAAGGTTCAACTTTGTAAATTTGGACAGATTCAGCGTCTGAAGTATGATTCATCGGATGAATCATACGAAACAATTCCCAAACCTTTTCCCGATCACCCAAGTCTGCAAAAGCCATTAGGACCCAGATGGCTGCATGAGAATATTGTCCGCCATTTTCTCTTACTCCTGGGACATATCCTTTAATATATCCAGGATTTGGACCTTTTGCATCAAATGGAGGATCAAGGAGTTGGATAAGATTAAGCTCCCTATTCACCAAATGTTTATCCAGCGATTCCATGGCCATAACTTTTCGTTGATCATTGGCTGCTCCAGACAATACTGACCAGCTTTGCGCAATGGCATCAATACGACACTCATCATTTACATTTGAACCAAGTGGAGTGCCATCATCAAAAAATGCACGCAAATACCACTGTCCGTCCCAAGCGGAACTTTCAATGTTAGATTGCAAGGTTGCTGCTTCATTTGTACAAGTTGTGGCAAAGAGAGTATCTCCAAAATCATTGGCAATATTCGCAAAATTCTTTAGTACATTGTACTGAAAAAAGCCCAACCATACACTTTCCCCTTGCCCTTTGTTGCCAACACGGTCCATACCATCGTTCCAGTCACCTGAACCCATTAGAGGCAATCCATGTTTTCCATACCGAAGGCTGTGATTTATTGCACGAACACAATGTTCATAAAGTGTTCCACTGAGGTTACCACTAACTGGTAGATCGAAAAGTGAATCTTCCCCCGGATGCAATAGACGGCTCTCTAAATATCCGACAGAAACATTTAAGATACTGTCATCACCCGTCGCAGTGATATACCGAGAAACCACAAAAGGAAGCCATAATAGATCGTCGGAACATCGGGTACGTACGCCGCTACCTTCAGGTGGATGCCACCAGTGCTGCACATCTCCTTCGACAAATTGTCTGGAAGCGCTTAATAAAATTTGTTCACGTGCAAGCGCTGAGCGGGATGGTATTAACGACAATACATCCTGAAGCTGATCCCTAAACCCAAACGCACCGCCTGATTGATAAAAACCGCTACGGGCAAAAATCCTGCATGCTATTGTCTGGTAAGTGAGCCAGCCATTAGCGAGAATATTCAGAGATTTATCCGGCGTGGTTATCTGAATAGCACTTAAAACTTCTTTCCAATAGTCCTTTATATTTTGGAGTGATTCCATTATTGATTCACGATCGGAGAATTTAAGCATCAGCGCATTGACAGCTTCCATGTTTTCTTCATTTCCAACTTGGAATATAATTACCTTTTCGCCTCCGTCGTGGAGATCAAATTTCACTTGTAATGCAGCACATGGATCCAAAGCTGCGCCAAATCTGCCTGAAAGTTTTTGTCTGTAAAGTGATTGTGGATCGGCCAGGTTTCTGTTCCTTCCAATAAATTCGGTGCGGTCGGCTGTAAAACTCATATCACCGCCATCCACCTTAAAAAAGGTAGTACGATTGGCAAAAGCTGAATTGTACTTGTTTCTTACTAGTAATGCACCGTTCTGTGAATCCCATTCTGAAGCAATATGCATATTTGTTTTAGAACGAACATCTCCCATAATCATTTCGAGGAATCCTGTGGCAGAGAACTGGGATTCACGTCCCGAAAAGTTCTTTAATTTCAGTACGATGAATTTAATAGGTGATACTTTATCGACAAAAACTGACATTTCGGAATAAATACCCAGTTCTTCATGTTCAAAAATTGTATAACCAAAACCATGTGTTGTAATATAAGGGGATGAGCCTCTTGCTGGGAAAGGCGAAGGTGACCAGAAATAACCCGTTTGCTCATTACGCAAATAAAAGGCCTCTCCACCAATATCACAGATCGGATCGTCACTCCAAGGCGTTATACGGTATTCATGTGCATTGATGGCCCAAGTATAAGCGGAGCCGCTTTCGGAAATAACGGTGCCAAAATTTGGGTTGGCAATTACATTTGCCCATGGTGCTGGAGTAACTACCTTTTTATCCGTGATTATTTTATATTCATTGCCATCGGGTGTAAATCCGCCCGTTCCGTTAAAAAATGTGAGTTGTTCGGGTAAGCGCAAGAAATGGTGAATTGCAGGAACTTTAATTGGTTTTAAGTCCAACATGGCAGGCAATGATTTCTCTTTAAAATGGTTGTTTATCTGTTCAGACAAAGTCCCTTTATTATCAGAAATGATGACATTTGCAACACTTTCAAAAAGGGCCCTGTCTTCTGTGGAGAATTGATCGGCAGATTTTACAAAAATATTTCCTAGTTTAGCATAAGCTGTTTTGATAACGGCCACTGAAGTAGCAACTAGTCCAAGAATTTGCTCTTGTAAATTATGTCGATAAGAACCATATTCTTCATTCAAAATCACCAAATCAACTGCCAAGCCTTTTAATCGCCAGTAAGTGTGTGCCTGCACCATTTCTCTAATGAGCTCTATGCTTTGCTCTTCGTAAATATGAAGCAATACAATCGGTAAATCACCCGAAATAGAATGGCTCCAAAGTCCTGACTGTCCTCTTAAGTTATTGCTTATTATTCTAGGATCTGCGCGCAGAACTGCATTGTTGAAAATAACAGAAGCGGCAAGACGATTGAAAAGTTGAGTCTCAACTTCCGTTGCATTTATTTGTCGCAAAAGAACTTGGCTATGTGTCCAAGAGAGCTCGAAAGCACGTTTTCTCAGATGCCGATCTTTATATTTCAGCATCATGGTTTCACAGGCTTCTTTAGTTTCGCTGATTCCGTAAATCAATTCAAACGTAGCCATATGGCCCGGTTTTATTTTTATACGGTACCTAATGGCCATCACAGGATCTAGTACCGCCCCTTGACTGCCTGAGAGCAAATTTACGTCCATTGCTTGTGGGTGAACTAGGGTTTTTCCTCTGCCAATAAATCGCATTCGGTCTGTTTCATACGAAATTTGTTCAATAGTACCTCCGCCATGAATATCCATTATGTGAAACATCCAGGAAGTTGGTTCTTCATCTGAACGTGGTCGTCTTGAGCAAAATACTGCGTTATGTTCAGGAATAATTTCTGTCTGTATAAATAGATTACTGAAAGCGGGGTGCGCTTCGTCTGCCGCCTGATCTGCCATTACAATTTCGGCATAACTGGTAATCCTAAGTACATGACAAAAAACTAAAAATACCGATATTGTCCTGAGAATTAGCATTTAACAGTATTGCTGCGATATACTCTAAGCCGTATTTAACAAAACTCTTTGCTCGATAACCATGATTTAGTAATCTGATTTTTTTGAA
>JBBRGJ010000078.1:0-14212 GCA_038240835.1 Bacteroidales bacterium
ATGGACTTTCCTCAATCTGCTTTTTATTCAAATTCACACCTATAGTTTCTGCTTCCTGATTAACAGAAATCAAAGCATAAGGTGAAATCAGCACTTGTTTGCCTGTAAGCCAGTTTCCTGTATTAGCAACCAAATACCGAATAGCCCAACGTTTATCGTCAAAATAGAATTCTTGAGTCTTACCAATTTCGCTATCGATAGCGTCTAACTTGTACCCTTTTAGGGCTTTAGCTTTGATTAACATAATTGTATTTTTTTAGTTAATTAAATAATATTTATCATCTGTCCTAGGTAATATTTATATCGTATCTTTCAATGTTTAATTGTGAGTACAAACTTAAATGTTTTAAGACAGGAAAGCATTACACAATTTCTATAATAACTTACATAAATATCACTTTTTTTGATTTTTTTAATCACAATATCATGGTGGCTGTTGGGGTATTGACGACGGAGTATGGCCTTCCTTTTTTCTGTAAAGCAAGTTTTTGAAAGCTACTTAGCCATGGTTGAAATAATAGCATAACTTATTTTGGTTCTACTACCATTTGAGTGGAAGATAGCACAAATATCAAAATTGTTATTAAAAAAATGTCATGCTGAGAATTCATCCAATAAAAAATTGGAAATAATACCGTATGCTAATATGCTTTAGTCCAATGAGAAAAATTAAATTCTGTAAATCATATTACGCATCGAGCATTAAATCCCGTAAACGAGGACAGGCCCCGTAAACGAGGGCATGCCATACTATATTCAAATTATCCTTTGGATTAATTTGAAATGAAGTATTGGTATAAAGGGTTGATGACAGTTGGGAATTCACCGATCTTTGCAATTAAATACAAACAGTGCAATCGTGTTCTTTTAACGGTCATACTGAGCCCTCCTTTTGAGGATAAACCTGTCGAAGTATACATGGTATAAACTTATGAAGCCCTTCGATTAACTCAGGGTGACCAGAAAAGAAGCAATATTCCAATTCTGTCATTGGTAGACTTCATCCAATAAAAAATTTGAAATAAAGGGTTGATGACAGTGAGAAGATTCACCGACCTTTTGTGAATGAGAATAAACAGCTTTCCGATTTTTTTAATACAGAAAACAACATTACTTCGAAAAATTTTCTTTTCGATTAATACTTTTGTCTTGATATCCCACCTTGCGTGATAAACTCGAGTATTCAAAATCCCGATAGCTCTTATGGCATAAAGAAATGATGATCTCTATTTACTCTCTTTTAGGCACTTAATTACTGTTTGTAAAGAATGGTTTCTTGAGCATTTTGAAGATCTATTTTTAAATCTTCCTCAAATCTAAATGTCTGAATTTGCCACTGGGTCTCGGGTCTGTAAAAATAAAATTCTATTTTTATCGGTTGACGGTCATATCTCACCATGTATGTAATCAAAACCAACGACGGACTGAGTACTTTTTTAGAAGCCAATTCATACCCTTTGAAATTGCCCAAGTAAAATAGTTTTTTTATTTTCCCTTTAATCTCATTCAGTTGTGGCATGGATGCAGCGTTAAACCACTTGTTGGTCGAAAATATAAAATCTACTGCATTATCGGTTTCGATTTCAAATAACATGAAAAAATGTTCACATAGTTTTTCGGGTGTATTTAAACTGTCCGTTTGTGCTTTAAGTGTTGAAATTAAAAGACTTAAAACTATTAATAAAATCCCTCTTTTCATTGTATATCGATTTTTTAGTGATCAAATATCATTTATGAGGGTTAAAATTACAAATAAATTTAAGATTCTCAAGTTTATAGTTTGAAAAAATGGAAAAAGTGATTTTTCTGCTTGCCGTTTAAATATTGAAAAAGCTTGCAATTTGTGTGATGAATTTTTCGAAAAGTGCTGGTTTTAAAATTATTGGGAATATAAATCCATAAACAGCTCCCCAAAAGTGGGCACTGTGACCGATATTATCGATGTTCTTTTTATTCATGTAGGCAGAATAAATCAAATAAAGCGTCCCAAAAATAAATGATGGAATTTGTATTGGAATAAAAAGAAGCGACAGTTTGCCAAGGGGAAAGAAAAGGATGCTTGCAAAAACCACCGCTGATACCGCTCCAGAGGCTCCCACTGCATTGTAGGAGGGGTCTTCGTTGTGTTTGCGCAAGTCAAATAAAGTAGAAAAAAGAACTCCACCAATGTATAATGCTAAAAAATATAAGATTACTTTGCCTGGGAATGTCTCCTCGAAAAAATATTCGATGGAACTGCCAAAGGAGTATAATACAAACATATTGATGGCTAAATGAACAAAGTCGGCATGGATAAATCCATAGCTAAATGCACGATACCACTCTTTTGAATGTTTTATCTGATAAGCGTTAAATTTTAATCGGTCGAATAGCTCCCGATTTTGAAAAGACGCTAACGAGACAAAAACGGTGATTATGATGATAATAACTGTAATACTCATCTATTTTGGAATTTGTGTGTAATCGATTTCGGATCCTAAAACACTGTGAGGAATGAAAAATACGACCAACATGACCACGGCGGCAATAATTGGCCATAATCGATTGGTGGAATCTTTTCGGAGTTTAAAATAGGCAATGATCCAAAAAATCAAAGCTACCAGTGTTTTATTGTCCGTTAAATCGTGTCCAAATGGCCATCCAGTCCATAAAGCGCCAAAAGCGTACTCTTGCATAATGGGACCAAAAACCATTCCGCCGGCTAACCAGAAAAGCAGTGTTATTTTGGTGAATAGAAACGTCCTATTTCGTTTAAAGATTGCCTCCATGGCTGTTCTGATGGTCATCAACATGGCTCCGAAAATAAATATAACATGCAATATCAATAACCACGAAGGAACATCACCTTTGAAGCGAATTACAACGGGCTCTTCGGTTATTTTCACCTGACTTTTGTTGGATTTTAAAACAATATTGTAGACTATTTTTCCGGCAGGTGGCTGATTTGGTAATGTAGCGGTGATTTTATTGTCGGTTCTTGTCATGGGCAAAGTGAGCCACTCATCGTTGCTTTTATAACGTTTGTACGTGACTTCTCCCGCAATATTTTCTGGAACTATAATCTCTATTTTCGCATCCGAGGTGCCTCCCCATGTTCTTAATAATTTGTAGGATATTTCTTGGTTGTCTACTTTTGTCTTCCCTTTTATCGGGTAAGTGGGGCCAGTCATTCGCTGATAAGAAGCAAATGCAATGGTGAGAATGACCGCGATGATCCAAAAGCCAATGTTTTTAAGTAATCTTAGGTTCATAGTATTTCTGTTAATTGATCTGTTTCTGATTTTCTAAAAAGAGGTAATTCGTTAAATTTCTTCGAAAGCCGTGCGCATAAATGAGTTGAAAGGATGTATTTTTTTAAGCAATTCCACTACTTTTTCTTTCGCGTTGGGAGCCATTAACTGCTCATTGGTGAATTTTTGTGCAAAGAAAAAACTTTTGTGTTTTATGATATCTACTCCTTCAAATGTTGGATCGAATCCTTTGGGGAATTTTATGTTTTTATGGGTGTGATCGAGTTCCGGAAATTCTTTTGCAAAAGCGGGCTCGTCTATTATTTTCCGAAAAGTGTCGTAATTGTAATAAATCTCTTGACGAGTAGCAAAAAGTTCCTTGGCATCGGGCATCCAAACTCCGCCACCTAAAAATGATTCGTCCGGTTGGATGTGCAGATAATATCCTGGCATTGAACTGTTTTTACCATTGGGAGAGAAGAAAATTCCAAAGTGATTTTTGTATGGAACTTTGTCTTTCGAAAAGCGCACATCCCGATAGATTCTAAAAATACACTTTTTAGCCTCTAATCCTGTGATCGAAGTGTCAAATTTTTCTATTTCATGAATCAACATACTCGTCACTCCAATCATTTCATCCAATGCTTGTGTGTAGCGCTGTTTATTTAGGTTAAACCACTCTCTGTTGTTGTTTTCGGTGAGATCTATTAGGAAATTGAAACTATTTGTGGAAATCATTATTTTCTCTTTTTTGCAAATTTAATGGATTAATTTGATTCTTTAACAAGTGGGAGAGGAGCGGTGTTCATTTTGATTCAAATTAATTTTTATTTTCCCGCAAATGATCAAGGTTATTAACGGTCTATTTTTAGTATTTAACTTACGGGATATCAGCAGTTAATTGATATTTATAGAATTATTTTTCAAAACATCAAAACTTTTTCCAGTAGATTGCGTAAAAGCACCTAAACGAGTCAGAAAAAAAATGATAAAAACAGAGATCAAGGGATTTATTCATAAATATCTCGATAAATATTATTTATTGCAGAATAAAGGCGGTGCAACTCGCGATGGCGAATTATATCACGAGGTATCCTCTTTGGAGAAAAAATTATTGCGAAGTTTTGGGTTGCCAAGAAGTAATAAATTTTCTAATTTAATATGGAATATTGTAGATACTACTTCGCAAGAGAAGGTGGCTTCTGTTTTATACAATGAATTGTCTAAAGAGGCCGAATCGTATCTGTCGACTTATCCAAAAACATTCAACCAATTGCTTTCCTCAGCTCGATTGTCTAAGGCTGATCCTTTTGAAGTCCTGCCCGAAGTGCTGATTGGTGCAAATAGTTATACCCTTTTTGTTTACAACGAAATTCTATTGAAAAATATCGATTCCGAAGATAATGTGATGTCTGAATATCAGTCTATTAGAAATAAGAACTGTCTGACTGAAATTTATCAGCTAACGCAAACGATCAACTGGGACGAGAGCGAACTGTTTTCGAGATTGTCATCGTATGGGTTAAAGTATTTGCCTTTGTATATGACTTGGTTTGAGAAGAATCATCCTCAAATTAAGAAAGAAGATAATGTGGCTATTTCTCAGAATTCGGGTTACCTGAAATCTAAAGTCGATGAAGTTTGCTTTTTATTAAATATGTCATACAAACAGTATCTAAAGTTGTTAAATAAGGGTTTTGACGAAGAAAGAGCTAGGAAATTATCTGGTTTATCCGACCAAAGATCTTTCTTCTTTGCTTATACTTTCTATCATAATACTGACTTTTTTATTTAGTTTCAAACTATTGAAAAACATATGGTTATAGCTCTTCTCAATACATTATTTATCTAACGTGATTTTTCAGAAATGCTCGTTTGATTTAAGCAGAAGTGTAATGAGAAATCTCAACGAATGCATGTTTATATTGATTCATAAATCTAAATTCACCTAAAATAAATGATTATTTAAAAATAAATAGTATCTTTGAAACAAAAAAACAGATGAAAAACGTAAAATTTATTCTATTAGCCGTTATTGTTGTGGCTTTTACAGGTGTTTATTCACAAAACACGAAAACTGAAATTCTGAACGTAAAAGTTGGTTTTCATTGCCCTAATGGCAAAGCACTTCTCGATAAAGAGTTATCCAAGTTAGATGGTGTTGTTTCTGCAGTCGCTGATGTAGCTACTAAAATCGTGAAAATCGAGTACGTTGCAACAAAACAAAGTAAAGAGTCGTTGGTTGCAGCAATTGAAAAAATCGGTTATACTACTGAATTCACAAAAGAGGGAACTGAAATTAAAAAAGCTTGTAGCCACGATAATGCAGATGGCCACTAGGAACTTTTGAAATTTTAAAAAAGATCCGTTACTCGTTATTGAGAACGGATTTTTTTTTGCTATCTATTTTTTTTATGTCGGTGCGCTGCACCTTTTTTTTTGTTATCATGATAATTCCGTTGTTACAAAGATGTCGCTGCTCTGCACCTTGTCTTTTTGTTTGAGCATTAACTCTAAATATTTTTCCTTCAGACGAGCTTTCGTAGATCCACGAATTTTGAAAAAATTCGGGATGCTCCGTTACCCCGTTACTCCCGAAAAAACAGTCCGCCAGACCTGCACTGAGCTATGTCGAAGTATGGCGGATCTTTTTTTTTTCGAGGATCCACGAAAAATCACAATCCGCCAGTTTGCGGATTTATTTTTCGGGACCCGTCACTTTCCTCCAGTCTCGCTTCGCGGTCACCCCGTTACTTTTTCATCCCCAATGGCTGCTCACTTTATAGACTTTCCCCTTTATAAACTTTCCCCTTTATAGACTTTTCCCTTTAAGGCCTTTACAGACTTTCTTCATTACACACAATAAAAAAAGGTGCCCTAAAGCACCTTTTTTTATATCTAAAATAGCGAATACCTAGAATAGAACTTTAAACTCAACTCTACGATTTTTTGCTCTTCCAGCTGGAGTTGCATTATCCTCTACAGGAGTGGTTTCGCCGTGACCGATGGCAATTGTTCTTGAAGCATCTACGCCTTTGTTCGCAAGATAATTCTTCACAGCATTCGATCTTTCTTGTGAAAGGGTAAGATTGCTCGCATCGTCACCTTGACTGTCAGTATGTCCATTTATTTCTAAAAAGTAGGAAGGATTATCCAACATTACTTTTACTACTTTATCTAAAATACCAAATGAATTCTTTTTGATTATATCTTTACCCGATTCAAATTGAATTCCTTGAAGAGCTTGCTCAAAAATTTTCTTAGTTTCCTCTTTTATTTCTGGACAACCTTTGTTGGCAACAATCCCTGCAACATCTGGACATTTGTCGTCGATATCAGCAATGCCATCATTATCTCTATCTGGACAACCTTTTAATATTTTTGAGCCAGATACTTTTGGACATCTGTCATCTATATCTGGAATTCCATCACCGTCTGTATCTGGACAACCTTTAAATTGTGCAAGACCTGCTTCTGTAGGACATCTGTCTTCGTAGTCAGGAATTCCGTCACCATCTGTGTCAGGACATCCTTGAAATTGTGCAATTCCAGCGATCGTAGGACATTTGTCTTCACTGTCTTGAATTCCATCCCTGTCAGTGTCTGGACAGCCTTCAAAAGCAGCTATTCCAAATACGGTAGGACATTTGTCTAAATAATCAGCAATGCCATCTTTGTCAGAATCTATCGGACAACCATCACTGTCAACTTTTACACCTGCAGGTGTATTTGGACATTTATCCAATTTGTTAACCACTCCGTCTTTGTCAGAATCAGATTTTCCTCCAAAGTTGAAAACAATTCCAAGGGTTTGTTCAACCACGTCGTCGTTGTATTTTCCTCGGATTTCAGTATCGTGATTGTCATGATTAGTTAAGTTGTACGAAAATTTATATTGCATTGCAAACCAGTCACAAAATTGATACTTTACTCCAATTCCAATTGGAATCATCAAATCCATGCCGATTGAGTCGATATCTTTTCCAGCATATTGAGCAACTCCAATACCGGTAGATAAAAATGGAGAAATTTTAGAATCTTTACTGAAAATATATCCGTTATTTAACTTGTAGTGTAAAAATAGACCGCCAGATGTTTTGGTGCCGTCAAATTTATTGGTTGTATTATAATCAGCATTGTGACCATAACTACCATAATTACCTTGTAATCCTAAATCAAAAGATGGATTTAAATAGCGTGCAACTGAAATTTGACCTAAGAAAAACTTGGTGTTACTAAAGCGAAATACATCATTGCCATAATCACCATTATACTCATTCACACCACCATACAGGCCAATGCCCCATTTTTTCTCACTTGTTTGTGCACTTGCTGATAAGACAAATGTCAACAATAACAAGAATAATAAAGACTGTTTTCTCATTTTTTTAATTTTATGTTTTTGTAACTTATTTTTTTTTGCATATTTCAACAACAACACACGTATGTGCAGAATTGTTCACATTAAAACAGTTGTAAAATTACAAAAAAAATATAACTTACAGCTAAATTTAACAAAAAAAGTTATTTTAATTAAATGCTAATTGTCGAATTCTAGATATATCATTGGATGAGATTTTATTTGCTATAGGTAATTGTTTAGAAATACTTTCCTAATCTGAAACACTAAAATCCATATTTTTTGAAAAAAAACTTGCATTTATTCGAAAAAACATTATATATTTACGAAATATTATAAAGACAACTAAACATTTTAATGCTTTTTTTGGAGCTTTAGAATTTTTAGTTAACGAAGAGTCACCACAGATTTGAATACTAGAGAGTGATTGTTTTTGTAAATATCATGAAAACAAAGACTTATGAATGAAAGTATTAACGTAAACGAACAGCTTTTAAAAGAACTTTCAAAACTAAAGCAAGAGAATCTATCTTTGAAAGAGGAGCTAAATAAATTTGTTGCAGAACGAACACAAATACACGGAGCAATTGGTGCAAGTGAATCAAAATATAAATGTTTATTTGAAACTGCAAATGATGCCATTTTTTTAATGGAAAATGATGTTATTATCGACTGCAATTTGAAAACATTGGCGATGTTTGGCTGTACCAAAGAACAAATTATTGGACATTTAACACATGAGTTTTCTCCTGAATATCAGCCAGATGGGTCTTCTTCTGTGGATAAAGGTGAACAATATATTGCACAAGCCGATGCAGGGATTCCTCAATTGTTTGAATGGAAACATCGGCGCATAGACGGGACCATGTTTGATGTTGAAGTTAGCTTAAATGTCTTCATAGATTCTGACCAACGGCTAATTCAAGCAATTATTAGAGACATAACACAAATATATGAAACAACTGAAATATTAAAACTTAATGAGGAAGAAATCATCCGGCAAAATAGCCAGTTTACTTCATTGTTGAAAAATCTCAGTCAAGGAGTTTTTATGGTGGAAGCTCCTTCGGGCAAACCGATTCTGGCGAATGATGCCGCATTGACCCTTTTGGGTCGTGGAATCCTGCCCGATGTCACCAAACAGAACTTATCAGAGGTTTACAAAGCTTATAGAGCCGATGATCGCACTCTATACCCCATCGATAAAATGCCAATTGCGAGAGGGATGAATGGAGAGTCTTCCTATATTGATGATGTGTTGATTATCCGTCCAGACGGAACGGAGATCTTTTTAGAAATATTTGGGACCCCTGTAACTGACAAAAATGGTGACGTGTGGGCAAGTTTAGTTAGCTTTACCGACATCACAATGCGTAAGCAGACGGAAGCGTCTCTGCGTGAAAGTGAAGCTCGCTTTAAAACAATTTTCTTGAAATCGCCTATCGGAATCTCTTTGTCCGACTCTGTTACAGGTGAAATAATTGATGCAAATCCTAGGTTTTCCGAAATTGTAGGACGAGAATTGGAGGATATTTTTACTATTAATTGGATGGATATTACTCATCCAGATGATGTTGCTGTAGATCGTCAACAGAGTTTGAGACTTTTAGATGGTGAAATATCAAGTTATCAAATGGAAAAACGGTTTATCCGACCTGATGGTTCGGTTGTTTGGGCAAATATGACTCTTGTTTCATTGCCAGAAAAAACTCATGGTCATCCACTCAATCTCTGTTTGAATGAGGATATTACCGATAAGAAAAATCACGAGTTAGAGTTGATCAAAGCTAAAGAAAAAGCCGAGGAAAGCGATCGTCTTAAAAGTGCATTCCTTGCCAATATGAGTCATGAAATCCGTACTCCAATGAATGGAATTTTAGGTTTCGCAGAACTTTTGAAAGAGCCTAACTTATCAGGAGAAGAACAACAGGTGTATATTCAGATTATTCAGAAAAGTGGTGAACGAATGTTGAATATTATCAATAATATTGTAGATATTTCAAAAATTGAAGCTGGACAAATGCTCGCCAATGTTAAAGAGATAAACATCAATGAGTTGATGGAAAACATATACAGTTTCTTTAATTTGGAAGTTGAGCAAAAAGGTGTACAACTAATTTGCGAAAAGAAATTACCTATTGACCAACAGATAATTAAAACAGATTACGACAAGCTTCACTCTATCCTCACTAACTTGATAAAAAATGCCATAAAATTCACCCAACATGGATCCATTGAATTTGGCTGTGAGAACAAAAGGGAACATCTCCATTTCTTCGTCAAAGACACAGGAATGGGAATTCCAGAAGACCGTCAGAAAGCAATATTCGAACGATTTATTCAAGCAGATATTTCTGATGTGATGGCACGCCAAGGAGCAGGACTGGGATTGTCAATATCCAAAGCTTACATCGAAATTTTAGGAGGAAAAATCTGGTTGGAAAGCGAAGAGGGAAAAGGAAGTTCTTTTTACTTCACATTGCCATTATAACTGAAATCTTCTCAATACAGCGGATATTCTTTTTTATCAAGAAGCAAGTGATCTGATTCCTTCGACTCATCTATTCACTAACTCGAAGTTTCAACTCCGATTATGAAATTTCATTAATCATTTCCTGTAATTCTCCATCTGTAATTGATTCTTTTTCTGATTTTTCGTAAATTGAAAGTAAAAAGAGAGTTTCTTCTACAATTGCATAGTGTGTAATAATTCTAGCTCCGCTACTTTTTCCTTTTCCTTTACTGGTTATGGCAAGTCTAATTTTGTAACAATCTTTTCCTAAATAGATGCCATATTTTGGGTTTTCTTTAAGAATAGACACTAATTTAATAAAATCGGACTAAATGAATGGTGCTTTTTTGCTAATTTTTTAACTTGTTTGTCAAACTTAGGGATAGTCAGAATTCTATAATACATCAATCAAATCCTCCACTGATCGAGCTTTTAATTTCCCTTTTTTCACAAGATTATATTCCTCAAATGCTTTGCGGACATCTGAAATTATTTCAGCCTTAGAATCTGTGAGCTGTTTGGCTTTAACATAAGAGATGCTTCTTATCACTTCTAAAAAAGAGGATGCCTTGTCATCTGGAATATCGATTAATATTTTCATGCGTTTGTTTAATTAGAGAATGAAAATTAGTTATACAAAGATACGATTTTTCAACGAAAAAGCAAATGCTGTTTGCGTGAGCGGTTACAGTGGATTTTATCACCACTAAGTCACTGGATTGACTAAACGTTCGGGGGATTTATCCTAACTTAATCTTCACCTCTTCTTTTAGTGGGTTTAGATGATTTTTTAAGATAGCCCAAATCATAGAAGAATCAACAGCATCGTAAGCATGAATTAATCGATTTCGGAAACCTACAATTTTGCGTGCATTTTCAATGCGGTTGTCCGTTTCGAGTAATTCGAACTTATTTACAGCTTCGCCGATAATTCCCAATTGACGTTCAACGGCACTTTGCGTTTTTAAGTCATGGGTAAATGCATCAAATGAGGATATTGAAGAGGTGAAATCTTCTATCAACAAAATTGCGGTTAGGATATCAGAAAGATATTTTAGCTCTTTTCCCGTCATAAATCAATATTTTTGTAGCATCTATGCTCTTCCTTAAATAGGGATTTCGAATAGAAACATCGGTTAATAAGTCCACTTTTCGTTGAAAAAAAAGTTCAAAATAATCCCATAACGACATTAATTTTTCTCCCCGTTGAATTGGATCCGAATCGTCAATTTCAACAAGTAAATCAATGTCACTTTTTTTGTCATCAAAATGATCGGTCGTTGCAGAACCAAATGCATACAATGTCTTTACGCTATGCATTTTGCATGTCGACTCAAAGTCACTTACTTGTTTTGATATTTCGTCTTTTATGATCATATTTCAAAAGTACATATTTTTTTTTGATTTGTCAAACTTAGGATTTTTTTATTATGTCTAATTTATTGATTAAATGATGGTTGGCTAATTCCAATTTTTCAAAAATGCAGCTTGCGTGAACGGTTACAGTGGAAGTCCAAATTATAGTTTGTTGCAAGAATACTTTTCGATTTTTTCACCACGTAAGCACTAAGGGTATTTATCTACCAGCTTGTTAGGTAGACTAAGATTCACTAAGAAAAACCAAACTTAGTGTTCCTTTGTCAACCTCGCTGGCTGGTTGATAAATGTTCTTCGTGTCTCAGTGGTATTTCCCTTTTCTAACTAATTGTTTTTCGATACGTTTTAATGGCCAAAATATTAAAAAAGACTGCAAATCCTGACATGATTAGGAAGTAGTCCCACAAATCTGCCAACGAACTTCCGGTGAGCAGAATCAGTCGCATGACCTTAATAAACCAGGCAATAGGATTAAACCAAGTAATGACTTGCGCCCACTGTGGCATCGATTCGATGGCTGTAAACAGGCCACCCATGAGGATAAAAACGACCATAAAAAACCAAGCTATAAACATGGCTTGCTGTTGCGTTTCGGTGTACGACGAGATAAATAAACCCATTGCAAGTACAATTAAAAGATAGATAAACGAAAAAGCAAACAGCGTCATAATGCTTCCTCTCATGGGAATATCGAAAAACAGATCTGCTAAAATGAGTCCGAAAGCCATTTCGAAAATACCGATAAACATAAAAGGAGCCATTTTGCCAATGATAAACTGATACTTTTTGATGGGAGTTGCATTAATTTGTTCGATGGTGCCCACCTCTTTCTCTCGAGTGATATTCATTGAGGTTAAAAATGCTCCAATTACAGTAACCAAAATCACTAAAATACCTGGAACCATAAAAGCCTTATAATCCATCAATGGATTGTACCAATATTGCGTGGTTGGTTCTACTACTGGCACACCAGAAGCATTGATATATCCCAAATCTGCAATCAAATCGGTATTGAAATTCATCAGCATTTGTTGCAAATACGACATCGCCAACCCCGCTTTTAGTCCATTTATGGCATCTGCCGTTAAGTGTACTGACGCCCTTTGCTGACTTTTCAAATCTTTCTCAAACTTTGGCGGAATTTCCAAAATCATATCCACATTTCCTTGATGAATTTCGGCAATGGCGTCGGGTCTTGATAGTGCATAACTGGTAATATTGAAATATCCCGAAGCAGGAATTTTTGCCACCAACGATCTGGAAGTTTCCGAATGGTCCTGATCAATGACACATACATTGATATTTCTAATTTCAAAAGTGGCTGCATACGATAGCAATAGCAGCTGTATAATCGGCAATTGAAATATAATAATAAGCATCGGCTTATTTCGAAATATCTGTATAAACTCTTTCTGAATGATAAACCATAGTGTTCTCATATATCAAGACGTGTTTTAAAACTTTTAATACTCGCAAAAATTAAAATCACTGAAGTTACAACCAAAATCAGGGTCTCTTTCCAAATAAACTCAATTCCTACCCCTTTAATCATGATGCTTTTAATGATGATTACAAACCATTTTGCTGGGACAACATCGGCAATCAATTGCAGAAACATGGGCATACTTTCTAGTGGAAAAATAAATCCAGAAAGCAGAATTGTGGGCAACAACATTCCTCCCATCGAAATCATCATTGCCGTTTGCTGACTGGATGTTTTGGTCGAAATAAATATTCCAAGCGAAAGCGTGGTGATGATAAACAGTGTGATTTCTAAAAATAATAAGAAGTGACTTCCTCGGATGGGCATTCCGAAAACAGTAACTCCCATTCCCAGAATAACATAGGCAATAAGTAGCGATAAAACAAGATAAGGAACCACTTTCCCAATGATAATCATAAATGATTTGAGCGGTGACACCAGCAATATCTCCATGGTTCCATCTTCTTTTTCACGGGTGATGGCAATCGAGGTCATCATAGTACAAATAAGCATCAGAATAATGGTAATTACTCCGGGAACGAACATAAATACTCCTTTTTGCTGCGGATTATATAACATTTGGGTTTCGGCATTAATTTGAATTGGTAATCCGGTTTGCTGTATCTTTTCGAGGTTGTAATTGTTGATAATAGCCGTAGTGTATGAACTTAACATCGACGCTGTATTGGGTTCGGAAGCATCGGTGATGATCTCTATTTTTGCTTTACGCTCTCGCTCTAGTTGTTTGGCAAAGTTTTCGGGAAATACAACCACCATCTTTATTTTTCCTTTTCTAAAAAGTGCTTCCGCCTCTTCGGTTGATGAGATATTGTTTTGAAGTCTGAAATAATTTGAAGAGAGGAGCCTATTTGTTATCTTCTGACTCTCGCTGTCTTTTGAACGGTCAAGAATAGCAATGTTAGCATTGGTGATTTCGTTGGTGATGGTAAATCCAAACAAAATAATCTGTGCAATGGGCATACCCAACAATACAAGAAGTGTCCGTCTATCTCTCAGGATATGGATGAACTCTTTGGTGATAAATGCTAAAAGTGTTTTCATTTTTTGTGAATTAAGAAGAATCGTGAAAAGATAGTTCGTGAAACGTGTACTTCGACAAGCTCAGGTGCGCCACGAGGCGTGTGTATCTATATATATTAAATACCTAATTGTATGAAAGTTACAATCAACCCAATTTGTCGTTCAGGTTGAAGTCGTTGTGATAGTATGCAAGGAAACGAACATGCTAA
>JBBRGJ010000079.1:0-14095 GCA_038240835.1 Bacteroidales bacterium
CTCATTCGGCAACCAGCACGATAACCGATTAGTTCCTCTTCCAATGGTGACTCGTAAGTTTTGGCTTCAGGGGGCAATTTCAACCCACTTTTGAAAAGCAAATCTGCATAACCAGATATGTAAAAGGACCTTCCTAAGCCAATTTTAGAAAAACTTACTCCGCCGTAAAACATATTTGTTGAGAAATTTGTGACAAAAATAATTGGCGTAGTTTTATCCACAAACGAACTTTGATATTTAACAAATCCTCCTCTCAATGCAGGTCGGTAGACAAATGAGGCAAACGTGTAATAATTTCCATACAGCGGCTGAGTGATGGTAATCGATTTGTCGGTAGAGACACCATTAAAAGAGGTTCTTTCAATGGCATCGGTATAAATATATCTACCGTTTGAGTCAATCTCAGTGGATGAAGCGCTATTCTTGAAATCGTAAAAGTTGAAATCCACACCCGCTTCAATCCAATAACCATTTCGGTTGTTCTCCACATTATCATACACTTTTTCTTTCCAAACCGACCGCTCCCCTTCGTATAAGTTGATGGAAGCCACCGCTCTAAACGTCGCCCACTTTGGCAAAGCAAATTCCAAATCGGTTCCGATACCATAATTCAAAAGTCCATTGCCCAACCAAGGCTGAAGATGAATGGGCATAATTCCCAAATGACCTTTATTGGGCCACGAAGTATAATCAAATAATGTATCGACTTCACTTTTAATTATTTCAACCGAACCAGAAGTTTGGGCAGAAATGTGGGAGCTACAAAAGAAAAAAAAACTAAGAAATAAAAGAGTAATTGTTTGCTTCATCGTTGAATATTTTTAAAAAGTAAAAAACTTGAAGAAAAAGACATTGCAAATATAACGAATAATTGCTTTGCTTAAAATTAGTTCGGAAAATAAATAGTAATTATGTTTATGATATATTTTTATTTATTTGAACCTTTATATTTTCGGAAATACCTTTTTGAGCGAGAAAGAACATACGTTGAAGTCCTTCTTTTTGGAGAGAATTAAGAACCTGAGAAATACAAATTGCGAGATTTGACAAGAATCTCGCAATTTATCGCAAATTGAGATTTTTCAAAATCGAGTCAAATTTTGCAGATTTTACAAAACTTTGTTTGATTTTATTTACTTGAATTATTTCCAAAAAGCCTAGTCCAACCAATCCTTTTAAATCTGAACGAGCCGTAAAATTTGAAATTTGAAAACGATTTTCAATTTCCTTACTATTCAACACCCTATCCGACTCTTCATTTAACAGTTTTATAATCTGAGCTTGACGTTCGTTGATATTTGGAATTTTCAGAAATTGTGCTGCTTGAATAACCTCTTTTTGTTTCCTGCCAATATACTCTTTTAGAGCCGCAATAGCTTTATCCATGGTTTTGATATGATATGTAACAAAATAGGTCAAGTCGTTATCATCCATTTCGCTGTACAAAAACGCCTTCTCATATTGACTTTTTGTATCTTTGATAATTCTGGAAATGGAGAGATATTCGGTTAGCCAATACCCGTTTTTCAACATATACCAATAAAATAAAGTCCGGGCTGTCCTCCCATTTCCATCGCTAAAGGGATGAATCCATGCAATCATAAAATGAATGATGATTCCTTTAATTATAGGATGAATAAAGTTTTCAGTGTCTTGATTGAAAAACAAACAGAGTTCATTTAGCAATTGTGAAACCTCTGTGTTTGAAGGTGGCTGATGCACAACCTCACTGGTTAAATGGTTTACCACAAAAATATCATCATTATTTCTAAAAAATCCTTCCTCATCCGATTTTTCCAAAGTATTTTTAGAAATCAAACCGTGGATATAAGCCAAATTTTCAAGGGTTAAATCCTCGTTTTTATGTTCAATCACATGTTGTATTGTGATGAAATTATTCAAAATCATTTGTTCCGATTTGCTTTTAGGCTTAAGTTCCTTTTGAAGCATCTCCTTAGCCTTTTTGCGGGTTGTAGCCGCTCCTTCCATCTGACTGCTCGATATCGCCTCTTCCATAATCGAACTTATCAAATATTTCGTTTTTTCAGTGTCGGCTATTCGAATAGTGGCTCCCAAATTTCCTCCAATATTCAAATCAAAAAAGTGCAATGATTTTTGGATGTAATCGGTAATTACATAATTGAACGTGTATTTACCAAATTTAACCTCTTGAGTTTTGAGAAATCGACTCAATTTTACAGCACCCCAAAGCTCTTCGGACTTAATTTTTTTGCTTTTATATTTCACCTTATCCCAATAGAGATACTCATTGTTGATGGATTTAAACAAATCCGATGATTGAAGTTTAATATAACGTTGGAAATTGTCTTCGTCCAACAAACTTGATTTGGAAATATTAGGTGCAGATTCAATCATTATTTTATACTTTTTACAAATATACAAAATAAATTGCGAGATTAAAGAAGAATCTCGCAATTTCTCGCAAAAAAAGCATTTATTTTCAATTGCAATCAACCCAAATTTTACAAAATATCAATTTCCATGTCGACATTTCCATCTTGGTCGGCATTGTAATATTTGATGGTAAGATTTTGTTGCTTGATTTTCATGGAAAAATTACCAGAAGTGGTTTTTGTTTTTCTTATTCGCTTTTCGGTGGCACGTATTGCTTTGTTATAGGCAATGTATGTAGAATTATTTTCTATATTTAGTCGAATAACTTGTTTGTCTATTTTGCAATATTCATATCCAGCACCCGAACAAATTAGAGAATCGCAGGCGTTTAATTTTGGGGCGTAGTGATAGACATCGTACCCAAATTTACCAAAAGTTAGTAGCTTTTTGGTCCCACCATGTTTTGATACATACATTTTTTTACTTTGTGCAGTAGCAAACTGAGTTGCAACGATACACATTAAAAGGATTAAAGCAAATTTTTTCATGGACTTAGTTTTTTATGTTTAACGTATAATTTTAGTAAAGATAAAAAAAAACATTCCTACAATTCGGATTTTACGAACTACAGAAACAGTGTTTTTCGTTAGATTAGTTTACAACCGAACTAACAGCTTCCTTTTTACTAATTTAAGAACAAAGATTTCGGTGCGCTGCACCTTTGTGTTGTTTTTTGTGCTTTTTTATTACAAAGATTTCGCTACGCTGTAGCTTAAAAACATTAATACCGTATGCCAATATGATTTAGTCCAATATTAAAAAAACAAATTCTGTAAATCATATTACGCATCGAGCATTAAACCACACTAAATTTCAAATTATCTTATGGATTAATTTGAACTCAGTAAAGGTTTAATTAGACGACTTCTTTAATTGAAAACCAATATGACATTTTATAATAAACAGCGAAAGCATCTTGATATCTTCATCAAAACCTAACACACCAAATATCACTACTTCAAAATCACATTATTCTCTAACCAAAAATTGGTATCACTGACCACTTTCTGATCGTAAATTCTCGTATGGTTATCCATTTTAGGGATCTCTTTAACTAAATTTGCTCCATTTTCCACTTCCCCAATCACATTAAACTCCATTGATTCTATCGAAACGACATAAGGATTGTTATTTTCGAAATAAAATGCACCAAATCCAGAATCATATTTAATGTAGGATAATTCCATCTTGTCATTTTTATTCAATTTGTAAATAACTGTGATGTCTGAATCCAAGTATTTTGTATAATAGTTATTTTTGTAACCAGTTGAATCAGGAGTTTCTTCTCCTTTATACAAGATATGTATCTTGAAAATTTTATGATCGGAGCTACTTAGATAAACTTCTCCATAAGCGACATCCTTTTTTGCATCTTTAGGTGATATATTGATTTTAATCATGTTTTTTCGGATTACACTATCATAATAAGTGTTTGTTATCTTATAATCATACGATTTAGGAGAATTTAAAAATTTACAAGAATAATGGTAATAGTTGTTTTCGAGCACCTCTGTTAAGAGATTTCTCTCTGGAAAAGTTACTTTTGTGATACTATCTACCCCTTTGTTGATTCCTAATATATAAACATTTTCAATAATTCCAAACGTGCTGCTATGCAATCTTTCATAACCAGGATCTTCAACAATAACGGCACAATTCAATGTTCGTGTATGCCATTTTTTAACATGATCGTAATCTTTTATTTGTTCATAATAACTAGCCTTATAATAATGGTTGAAATTATTGCAATTAATTTTGATGTTTTTAAACGCATCCCGAAGTAGTTGAAATGGAGTAATTCCGGCGGCAGAAACAACAGAAGTATCTAATAAATAAGTCACCGGAGTCAAGAATATTTTGTTGATTGTTTTACATGACAACTCCTTCCATAATATCGTTTTACGATAATATCCAATACACGAAACCCAAACGGTGTCATTGGGTTTGACATTCTTGACATACAGCACAAAATCTCCATTCATGTCGGTTGTGGTGCCAGAACGGCTGTTAAAATAAACAGTTGCATACGGAATTTTGGCCTTTGTTTCATTATCGAACAAAATGCCCCGAATAATATTTGCATTCGTTTGCATTACGGTAGACAAAATTAATATTATAAAAAGTTTTAAGTACATTTAAACGATTTTTATTTTTTTAAAAGATATAGAACAAGCCCTATAATAACTGGGCTCGTTCTATAAAATCAACTAATCTATTTAGGGGTATTTATATCTCTATAAATTCTTGACCATGAAGTAGATTCTCTTCCTGCATTATCCCAACATCCTTGATTAGCCCTTGGATGAAAGAAACCATGTATCCAACCCTTTGTATCAGCCCATGCTTCTCCAGTTTTTGATCCTGTATAACCTGGAGGATTCTGATCTTTTGCATTTTTTGCAACAGATATATACCAGGGATTACTTGAATTTACTCTAGCATCAAACCAAAAATTTGCACTATATCTAGCTGTAGAAAAAGCTCCCCAAATAATGAATTTATCTGCATCTGATATTCTATTTTCTGAAATAAACACTGTTTCTATTTGATCAATTTTTAAATTATATAATTTATTATCTTCAATATATTTAACAATGATATTGTTTAATATATCAAGATACTCATATTGTACTCCATTAATCATATTTGTATTTAATAATTCCAGTGACATATCAGAAATACTTTGTTTATCATTAAAATGTTGAGCTAATGAATCATAATATGACCATTCATTTTCACTATGAGCCCCTATCGATTCGAGATAAGTAAGCATGTATTCATATTCTTCTTTCCAACTATTATTTGGGAAATTTGACATTTTGCCAATTGCATATAAAATATCATTATGACGTTCTCCAATTTTATTAAATGGGTTTACAGAACCACCTTTGCTATTCTGACACACAATATTTTGACCAATATTTTGATCATCTTTATTACAACTTGAGATAATAACTATTAAAGCTATTAATACTAAACTAATTTTTTTCATTATTTTAAATACGTTTAATTTTTGATTATTAAATTCTATCTTAAATTTGCCTAAGCAAAAGTTCCCTATACAGAACAATGTTAAAAAGTCTACTCTGTATAGGCAAAGTTAGCCATAATCAAATTGTTTTACAATATTCCAATATTTACATAATGAATCAGTAACTTGACACACACACACACACACACACACACACACACACAGGCTTAGGCATACGTACAATTATAAAGTTGTATATTAAATCAGTTGTGAGATTAGCTACAGATAGCATTCTTATCTTTTTTTTATGGATTATGGGGTTCTAATTAAATTTCGTTGCAAATATAAATAAATATTTTTCATTTGCAAATTATTTTTTTATTTAATTTCAAAATTTCTAACATCCTAAAAATAGATTCTTAAAAAAGCAAACAAAGCCACAGGTATGACTTGCTAGATTTTACAAAAATTTCTGAATCATTGCTCAGCATATAGACTCCAGAATGCTGCACCTTTGCGTTGATTTTTGTGATTTTTTATTACAAAGATTACGCTACGCTGTAGATTTTTTTCTCACTCCCACTATTTCACCCAAACTGTGTTTGTAAAAAGAAAATATCAATCCGATAGTTATCGGATTTGAGGCTTGCGTGGATTCGACAATTAGGAGTTTACTCTTGTAAATGACTGATTGTCGAATCCACGCATAACAAAAAAGTTGGCATTTTCTTTCAAACACTATTTCACCCAGACTTCATCTACAAATACATACGCTTTTTCGCCGGCGCTTTCGTGCCATGCTGGAAGGGTGCCGAAGTTGCGGGCTACAAATTTTACGTATCTGGCTTGGGTATTGGCTTTTAGAGCCATGGTTTGTATTTTAATGTCTAAGTCGTCAACTGCAATTTTGGTTTTGGTGATGCCAATGGAGGTGTAATTTATTCCATCCATGGAGGTATAAACTTCTAATTCTTTGGGAAAAACCACCCATGCGCGAGTATCCTGCAAAAAGTTTGCGCCTACTTCGTGGACGGTGATCACTTTGTTGTAATCTAAAACTGCTTCAAAATCGGTGATGTGATATCCCTGCCACCCGCCCAAGCGCCAGTTGGTTGAACCTATAATTCCATCAATTAATCCTTGTGGACCATTGCCGGTATATTGTGGGTTGTAATCGTATTTCAATTTCACACTAATGTCCTTGGGAACTTTAATGTAAGCTGCTTGTGCGGTATTGGTTTGTTTGCTAACGGTATCGATGGCCATCACTTTTACAGTGGTTTTGTCGTGAATGTAAAATGGTCCTGTATATCGTTTGCTGTTAGCGTCGGCATCTTTTCCGTTGAGCGTGAAGAAATATCGCTCTGTGGGCGATGAAGCTTTAATTTCGACCAACAAACTATCGGTAAATGTGCGTGATTCTGTATGAATAACGGGGGCTTTAACTATTAAAAAATCTGTAATACTGGATGAAGGACAATCAGCAGGTTGTTTTCCAAAATCTCCCGAAGGCAAATCGCTCATCACAAATTTCAATTCTCCACCGTTGGCAAATTCGTTATAAGTTAGGAATGATTTTTTGGTTTCAATTCCGTTTAATGTGGCCGATTGGATGTAGGTATTTACGAGGGAATTATTGGGCGCTGAAACCACAAATGTTTTTCCATTTTCTAAATGAATGGTTGCTTTTTTAAACAATGGCGAACCAATCACCAGCTGATCTGAACCCGGGCAAACGGCGTACAATCCCAACGAACTCATCACAAACCAAGCTGACATCTGTCCACAGTCTTCATTTCCACTCAATCCATCGGGATCATTTTTGTACATCTCTCTCAAGATTTGGCGAATGCGCTGTTGGGTTTTTTCTGGTTTGCCAATATAATTGTACAAATATGCGATGTGATGACTGGGTTCGTTGCCATGGGCATATTGACCAATCAAACCGGTGATATCAGCTTGATTTCGGCCACTCATGAGGTCGTTTGTGGTAAAAAGTTCGTCCAATTTCTTTTCAAAATTAAGATTTCCACCATGCAACTTAATTAATCCTGAAACATCATGAGGTGCATAGAAAGAGTATTGCCAAGAGTTGGCTTCGGTGTAGTGGTTGTTGACTTCTGTTGGATCAAAAGGACTGTACCAACCGCCATTATAGCGAGGGCGCATAAATCCAGTTTGAGGATCATAAATATGTTTATATCCTTGTGCTCTTTTTATAAAGTACTGATAATCGGCATCTTTCCCCAATTTTTTGGCAACCTGTGCAATACACCAATCGTCGTAGGCATATTCTAAAGTTTTGGAAACAGATTCGTGCTCGGTATCTGAAATCACATATCCAAACTCGTCCATGCTCCCAATGCCCAATCGTGTCTGCATTGCGCTGGTTTTCATCGCTTGATACGCTTTTTCGAGATCAAAGCCACGAACTCCTTTTACATAAGCATCAAAGATTACGGGAACAGCGTGATATCCAATCATGCAATCGGTTTCGTTGCCCGAAAGTTCCCACATGGGTAACAATCCGCCTTGCTCCCACTGAGCAATAAATGTTTTAACAAAATCCTGCGTTCTTTTCTGATCTATCATGGTCAACAAAGGATGCAGGGCGCGATAGGTATCCCACAAGGAGAAAACGGTATAATAATTCCAACCATCGGTTTTATGAATCTTGTGATCACGACCCATGTATCGTCCGTCGACATCGTTGAAAATATTTGGAGATAACATAACGTGATACAAAGCCGAATAGAAAACAGTTAATTTATCACGATCGTTGCTTTCTATCTCTATTTTTTTCAACTCTTTATTCCAAACATTTTTCGCATTTGCTTTTACCACATCGATGTTCCAACCTTGCATTTCGTTTTCCAAATTGAGTCGAGCTCCGGTGGTATCCACGCCTGAAATTCCAACTTTCACCACCAACGATCGTTTGTCTTTGGTTGGAAAATCAAACACCATTTTCAAATCTTTGGCTTGATAGAATTTAGTCTTTCCTTTTTGCAAAACATCGTTTACATAAACTTCTGTAGAGGAAATCGGTTTCGAAAACTGCATTACAAAATAGATCACCTGATTGGTTGCCCAAGCTGCCGAGCGGCGCATCCCACGTATTTCGGTGGGACTTACTATTTCTATATATGAATCTTTTACTTCGTCGCGGTGTTTTAAATCGACTAAAAGTCGCGCTTTTTTTCCATAAGGAAACGTGTAACTATGCATTCCGGAGCGAGTAGTTGCCGAAAGTTCTGCCAAAATACCGTTTTTCATCAATACGCTGTAATAACCAGGAGAAGCTGTTTCGTTGGAATGTGAAAAAGCAGAAGCAAATGCATTTTTAGTCGGCGCACCTTTTTGAGAAGTCGGCATCACGAGAATATCACCATAATCGCTGCAACCCGTTCCATTTAAATGGGTGTGAGAAAAACCATAAATCACGGTATCTGAGTAATGATACGCAGAGCAGCCATCCCAGCCAGTAAGGCGAGTATCGGGACTTAATTGCATAAATCCAAACGGCACTTGTGCGCCTGGATACGTATGTCCGTGACCACCGGTACCAATAAATGGATTGACATATTCTGCGGGATGAGTCGTAGAAAGTGGCGTTGTATTATTCTGCGCCGAAATTAATAGCGAAAAAGTTAATATAAAAACGAATCCAACCATTTTTTTGATACTAAAAGTGCTCAATTTACCTTGATTTTTCATATTCCTAAAATTCTTATTTTCAATTAAATACTTCACTTATTTAGGGGGGAAGCTTGAGTTCATCAAGTGTTAAGACCTAAACCGATTAAGTTAACGAACATTCTCCATAAATCACAAATGCAAATATAATGAAAGTTTCGGAGAAAAAGAAAAAAAATGAACCACAAAAAGGATATGAGGGAACATTTTTTTAACCACAAAAGTAACAATAAACCACATAGGTACATAGAAGACAATAAACCACATAGGACACATAGGAGATAGCAAAACAGGAAAAGTCTATGTCAACTATGTGATGTATTAACTATGTGAACTATGTGTTTGATAAAAAAAGAGACAATAAACCACATAGATACATAGAAGACAATAAACCACATAGGTACATAGGGAAAACCACATAGTGTATTAGCCCCCTAAATAATCGGACAGCATTATAAATTAAAATCTATAATTTTGTACGATGGAAAAAAGATCATTTACTAAAGAAGAGAAGCTAAATATTATAAAAGAAGCTTGCGAACATGGTGTTAAGGATACTTTAGAGAAGTATTCCGTATTCCCAGCTAGTTATTATTCTTGGAAAAAGAAGTTTGAGTCCATGGGGGCTGAAGGTCTTTCTCACGGACTTACTCCTGGCCAATTAAAGCGAATACGCGAACTTGAAAAGGAAAACAAATTGCTGAAAGAACTGATAATCGAAAAAGAGCTCGAAGGGAAACTCAAAGATGATTTGCTAAAAAAAAAACTGGAATTGGAGAGAAAAAAGAAATAGCTGCTAAGTTCATCTTTAAAGGTTTAAAACGAGATGTTGCATTACGTATTTGTGGAATTACAAAGCATCAATATTATTATGTTCCGAAAAGATCAAAGCAAGGATTAAAGCCTTCTTCTACAACATATTACATGAAGAAGCACAGCTCGAAAAGTAAAGAATATACTATTATAAATGTTCCGAATTCAGATGTAGTGGAAGAGATTAAACTTATTCATCAAGATCCCGACACAGATTATGGTTATCATAAAATAACTAGTTCATTAAACTTAATGGGCTACCTTATAAATCACAAAAAAGTATATCGACTGATGTTTATAGCTCAATTATTACAAGAAAAGCATAAAAAGGCAAGTAAAATTCACGTAAAGTACAGAAAAGTATTTCCAACTCAGCCTTTAGAAGTTTTGGAAATGGATATTAAATTTGTTTGGGTTGAGGAATATAAGAGACATGCATATATTCTTTCAACAATAGACACTTTTACAAGAGCAATTTTACACTGGCATGTGGCTTATTATATCAAAAAAGAAGATGTAAGAAGGGCTTGGGAGAGTATTATAATCAACCATTTACAACCAAACAATTGCTTGTCCAAACAGATCCAAATTGAAGTTAGAAACGACAATGATAGTAGATTCTCGGCAAAACTAATTCAGGATTTTTTTAAAGAAAACTATTTGAATCAGGTATTTACACATCCATATACTCCACAAGAGAATGGTCATATCGAAAGTTTTCATGCAATATTGTCAAAAAAATTGGGACCATATCATTTTTGGGATATCGAAGAACTTGAAAATGTTTTAACGGTGTTTTATGAGAAATACAACAACGAAAGATTGCATTCATCGGTCTGTAATTTACCGCCAAATATTTTCATAGAATGCTGGAAAAAAGGGCTGATAGATCAAGTTAGAGATGAAAAAAAGCGAACAATCAAATTCAAACTAAATATAAAACGGCATCAAATACCGGGTTATACTAGCCTGAAGTGCAGTTCCTTGCAAGATTTTACGATTCCGTCGTTTGAGGCGGATGAGAAAAATCTTTTAACTAAAAAAGAAATGGTCAGCGCTGAGACATTTCTACAAACATCGGTATAAAACTTCGCCGTCGTTTGTTCCTTGCAGTACAAAGGTATAAACTTTTTTGTATCTTTGTTTAGTTGAAATTAAAAAAGTCCGATTAATAGGGGGCCAGACCAATAGGACACATAGGAGATAGCAAAATAAAAAAAAGTCTATGTGTTCTATGTGATGTATTAACTATGTGAACTATGTGTTTGAAAAAAAGAGACAATAAACCACATAGATACATAGAAGACAATAAACCACATAGGTACATAGGGAAAACCACATAGGACACATAGGAGATAGCAAAATAAAAAAAAATCTATGTGAACTATGTGATGTATTAACTATGTGAACTATGTGTTTTAAAAAAAACTACCGATTCAACACTTCATTCAGCGAAATAGTCTTGATTTTCTTGATCGAAAAAGTAGCTTTTGGGGTTTTAGAAGTACAAATTACTTCGTATTCTCTTCCCGGAACTAAATCAAAGCCATTGTCGGAAAGTTCAAACCCATCAATTGTCAACCATAATCCTTTTACTGGGACATCTGTTGAGAGGATTAGTTTCGTTGAGTTCGTGGGTTGGGAGGTTGGACGAAACGAAATTGTTGGTTTTTTCAATTTCAGATGTTTGGGTTGGGTTCCAAAAAACACCTCTTCGGTGATCATATTGCTGAGTGAATCGAGTAACAACGCTTGAAAAACAGAGTTGGGATTGATTGCAATATCTTTTACAGATGTGATTTTTAATGAATTATTGGATGTGATATTCACAAGTTTCGTTTCAATAATTTTAGTAACACCCAACGAATCAATTTCAGCAAGCACCAACGAACCCTTGAATGTTTTATTTCCAATATTAGCAACCCAAACCTCAGCAACATCTCCATTGATGACAAAAGTCGGTTTCACTGGTTTGAGCAGTCGTTTGGAGGCAAAATAGAATTGTTTGGGCTGATTAAAATAGTCCAATGCCGACCATGAAACAGAGCTCCAGCAATCGTTCAGTTGCCAAAAGAGAGTTCCCATACAATACGGAACACGTTGAGTATGAGCTTTTAGCGCTTCGCCTACGCCATCGGCTTGCACTAACTGACTGAGATAAATATAATCTTCAACGTTGGTTGGGTTGGGATAATCGCGCTGCATATACTCTTCGATGGTGACAAAACCGCGTGGATGCTTCTGATGCGCTGCCACACTCGGTTGCGAGAGACTGTCAATTCGTTGGTTGGCGCCATAACGAAGGGTTTCGATGGATGGATATCCTTGAAAACCGTATTCGCTGACAAATCTACCCACTTTTTTTCTATAGTTAGAAAAAGGTTCCATTCCCCACCAAACGCCCCAATAATGAACATCGCCAGATTTGTATGCCGTATCTCTCCCCCATCCATTTGCGGGTGACGAAGGGTGATAATTAAAGGGAATATTTCCGTAAGATTTTTGTAAAGCATGAGGAATCACCGTTTCAAAAAGTTGGCGGTTTCCATGCCAAATAGCGGCAGAATCGGCTTCAGAGTAATTAAATTGCTTTTGCCAACCCCAATTGTACCAACCTTCATAATTTTCGTTGTTGCCACACCAAACCACCACCGACGGATGCGAAGAGAGGCGATTGGATTGATATTCAACTTCGTTGGAAACATTTTTCAGAAATTTCTCATCGCTGGGATACATGGAGCAAGCAAACATGGCATCTTGCCAAACCATAATTCCGAGACTATCACACAAATCATAAAAAACATCCTCTTCGTACCAGCCACCGCCCCAAACGCGGAGCATGTTGTAACCCGCATCATGCGACATCTGTAAAGTTTTTCGGTACTTTTCGGTCGTCATCAAGTGAGGTAAATATTCCATTGGAATCCAGTTGGCACCTTTGGCAAAAACCGGTTGACCGTTCACGTTAAAATAAAAGCTACTTCCAATACTGTCGGGCGTTTGAACCAAAGTTACATTTCTAAAACCAACTTGTTTTAGAAACTCGTATTTTTTCCCTTTAGCGGATGTTATATTTATTTTATAGTGATACAAATTAGCTTCTCCCATTCCGTTTGGCGACCAAGTTTTGGGTTTTTCTACATCAAAATCAAAGATTAAGATTGTATCTTTATTTACTTTAAATACTTTTTGAAAACAGATCAGATTGCTCTTTTCATCCGTAACTTTTACCAATAAATCGGACGTTTGATTGTTGGCTTTTGAAACTGGAATTTTGCAGACCACATTGCCTCTGTTGTTCGTTAAAGAAGTCACCATGGAAGGAGAATCGATGTTTACAGAATTCCAAAAACTCAAATACACCGATTTAAAAATAGAAGGTCCCAATACCTTAGGCGCCCAATCCCAGCCAAACTGAAACTGTGCTTTGCGTGCAAAAACACGTTCATTTTCGGGAAGCGTATAGGCAAGTTGTTTAACCTCTTTTTGCAACAATGAAATAATCGGTGGAAACACCAATTTCAAATCATTTTCACCCACTTTCAGACGATTTTTCACATCGATGGTATGAGGCACGAACATATTATCGGCTTCGTAAATCAAAGAATCGTTTAGATAAATCGAGGCATACGTATCAATTCCTTCAAAAACCAAATCGGCGCGACTATACTTATCAAAATCAACTTTATTAATCATAAATGACGTTCTGTAGCCCCAACTTTTTTCGGCAATCCACTGAGCTTTAGATTCGTTGGTGCCAATAAATGGATTAGAAAGTTTTTTTAGTTTCACTAAATCAGTCACCACCGAGCCTGGCACTGTTGCCTTAGACCACTTATTCGTAGCCAAATCACTAAAAGTCCAACCAGAATTTAGCGAAACCGTTTTCTGTTGCCCTAACCCAACCAGTGGCAGGAGTAAAATTAAGAGCAACAATAATTGTGTTTTTATACTTTTCATAAACTTCTTTTTTACGCTAACGAATAGGAGCATTATTTGAACAAAAAATCTCTACCAATGACAGAATTAATATTTTAGTATTACCTTAAATCCGCAAACAAAATAGCATTATGACAAAATTTTGTCAAAAACTAAAAACCACCTTGCTTCGAAGAGCTTATTTTTGATTAATACTTTTGTCTTGATACAAAAGTATTCAAAAAATCAAGACTTCGCCAAAAAAGCTAAAAAAGAGGTGAT
>JBBRGJ010000080.1:0-14009 GCA_038240835.1 Bacteroidales bacterium
TATTAATGATAAGTATGTCCAAAACTACTTAGATGAATTCTGTTACAAATTTAACCGACGTTATTTTGGGGACAAATTAACGGACAGGTTGATTTTGGCTTCAATAAAAAATACTTGGTATTGATTACGGACAGTCATATAAATCAAAATAATTTCTTCGAAGTAAAATAGTTTTTCCGTATCTCACAAAAAACCAATCACAACTAAATCACCTTGCAGATTTTGGGGAAATAAGATGATAATGAGCTGATTTTTTGACAAAACGGTCATTCATGCCAATATTATTTGTATTTTTGCACTCGAATTTAAAAACGTACCTTGTTTTATGACAAAAAGAGAAGAAAAAAGCCCAAGATCCACGTCGAGAGGACGCGAAAAGGCTTTCAGTAAACCGACTGGGAAACCAACCCACTCGTCAAATCGCCACTCAGAGGCTGCTGGGCATGGTGACAAAAAACACTTTTCGAACGACAACGATCGTTCAAGACCATCCCGTAATCACGGAGAAGGTTCATCATTCCCGCGCACAGAGCGCCCCGCCAATCGTTATAATGATCAAAACAGCGGCTCTTCCGAAAGACCAGCTCGCCGATTTGAAAGCAGAAACGATAACCCCGATAACAGAACTTTCCGTAAAAGAGAAGGAGAAAACTCCGATCGCCGTTTTGATGGAAACAATTCAGAACGTCCCGCTCGTAGATTCGACAACGATAATTCCGAACGTCCAGCTCGTAGATTTGATTCCCGCGAAGGTGGAGAACGTAAACCATACGCAAGTCGCGAAGGCGACCGTGGTGGCGACCGTCGTTTTGGAGACAACAACACAGAACGTCCAGCACGTAGATTCGACAACGATAATTCAGAACGACCAGCTCGCAGATTCGATTCTCGCGAAGGTGGAGAGCGTAAACCATACGCAAGTCGCGAAGGCGACCGAGGTGGAGACCGCCGTTTTGGAGACAACTCGGAGCGTCCAGCACGTAGATTTGACAACGACAATTCAGAACGACCAGCTCGCAGATTTGATTCTCGTGAAGGTGGAGAACGCAAACCTTATGCAAATCGCGATGGTGGAGAGCGTAAACCCTATAACAACGATAGAGACCACGGTTACAACAGAGACAGAAAACCAGGTGGCGACTATTCAAGCAATTTAAAACCACGACGTAGAGACATCAACGCCGAATCTGAAATATTATCAGAAATAGTTGCAAACAGAAGAGAAACAGGTCGTTTGACCACCAACAAGCAACAAGTATTATCTTTGAAATGGGAAGAAGAAAATCGTCCTATTCGATTAAACAAATACATTTCTAACTCAGGCATTTGTTCACGTCGTGAAGCAGATAAACTGATTGAATCTGGTGCAATATTGGTCAATGACAAAGTAATTACCGAGTTAGGTACCAAGGTTTTTCCAACCGATGTTGTTCGATTTGAAGACAAAATATTAAACAGAGAAAAACCAGTTTACATCATTTTAAACAAACCGAAAGATTTTATCACCACGGTAGAAGACGAAAAGGGAAGAAGAAATGTAATGGAACTTATTGAAGGAGCTTGTCGTGAACGAGTTTATCCCGTAGGTCGTTTAGACAGAAATACCACTGGTTTATTGTTATTTACCAACGATGGTGAGATGGCGAAAAAACTTACACATCCACGCTATGGTGTTCGAAAAATCTATCAAGTGGAACTTGACAAGAGTCTAACACACAGCGATATGCAAGCAATATCAGAAGGAATTACTGTGGACGATGATGTTTTCATCAAACCAAACGAGATTGCTTATGCAAGTTCAGAATCCAAACGCATCATCGGCATTGAGATACATTCTGGTCAAAATAGAATTGTCCGTAGAATATTTGAAAGTCTTGGTTACGAAGTTGTTAAACTTGACAGAACAGTTTATGCTGGTCTAACAAAAAAAGAACTACCTCGTGGCAGATGGAGATTTTTGACCAAAGAAGAGATCAATATCTTGAAAATTTCTATCACATAACATACTATAATCGGCAAAAAACTGTTATTTAACTACTTTCAAACAAACAATTGAAAAAATGAATACAGAAGATTCAGCAATAGATCCCAAAAAAGCTAAATTAAACCGAGTTTTAAAAATCACCTCAATTTTTTTTGGGGTGATTTTTCTGTTATTTGCATTGCTACTTTTACTTACTTGGATTTTTGAAGACAGTATAGGCAAATACGCCATCGATCAACTTAACAAACAGGTAAATACAAAAATTGAATACAAGGATTTACGTTTCAGTCTCATCAAACGTTTCCCGATGGCTACGCTTCAATTTAAAGACATTAAAGCCGAGGAGATTGTAAAGACCAAAAAGAGAGGAGATTTGTTGCGAGCCGAAAATGTTTACATCCAATTTAATATTTGGGATTTGATTACCGGCACTTATGCCATTCGTAAAATAGAGATTGAACAGGCAAAAATCAGGATGCGTATTTTCGAAGATGGCAGCGACAACTTTCATATATTTAAAGAATCAACCGATACCACCACAAACAAGTTTGAGTTAAACTTAAAAAACATAAAACTAAAAAATGTCGACTTTGGATTTGCAGATTATAAAAGCCGGCAACATCATCGAGTTTTATTTAAAAAAGCAACCGCCAAAGGCAATTTTAACCAAGATATTTACACATTAGATTTTGATGGCTCCTTATTTCTATACGACATCAGTTATGATTCCATTCAATATATTAAGGACAAAGAGGCGCAACTCAAATTAAAATTTGAAGTAAACAATATAAAAAACTCCTATACCGCAAAAAAAGGGCACATCGTTTTAAACAATATCCCATTCAATGTAGATGGCATGGTTGTTTACTCCGACAGAGAAAAATCCCTCAACATTGTCATTTCTGGAGACGAACTCAAGTTACATTCGTTCATCGAAGAGCTGCCTCCGAGTCAGAAAGAGTATTTTTCGAAATTTGAAAGCTCGGGAGATTTTAAGTTTAACCTAAAATTAAACGGAGATTTGGCAACAACCACTCCTATTTCGATAAATCTAAACACAGAGCTTAAAAACGGAAAAATCACAAACAAGGAGAGCAATATCTCTTTAGAAGATGTAAACTTTGTATTGGATTACACCAATGGCAAAGATGGATCATTAAATACTTCGGGATTGAGTTTTAAAAACTTCTCAGCGCGGTTAAATTCAGGCTCCGTAAAAGGACAATTTAATGTCAAAAACCTCAATAAACCCAAAATAGAGACTACTTTGAATGGGAAGTTCAACTTAGACGATTTGAGTAAATTCCTAAAAATAGATTTCATCAAAAATATGACCGGAAAAGTGGACATGGATGCAAAACTCAAAATTGCGTTAAGATCGTGGTCAGAAGTCACACCCACAGATTTTCTAAACAGTGAAACATCTGGAAAGTTGACCATTACGGATGGAAAATTAGAGTTAAAAGACTACCCTATTCCAATATTAATCTCCACCGGAAAACTAAAATTCAACAAAAGTGACATCGATATAGAAAAGATGAACGGTACTATTGGAAAAAGTGATTACCAACTTGAGGGCTCTTTTGTAAACATCCTATCCTACTTCTTTTTGAAAGATCAAAAATTAAACATCGATGCTACGCTCACTTCCAACTTTTTGAACTTTGACGAACTTTTTAAATCAGACAACAAAAAATCTGAAACAGGCATGGACGTTTCTTTCAGCCCATCGATAAATTTCAACATCAAACTAAAGAACAAACATTTGAAGTTTGGCAAATTTGAGCCAAAAGATATTACGGCAAATTTAAGGATGGACAATCAACAATTATTCGTCAACAATTTAAACATGTCCATCTTTGGTGGGAAAATATCAGCCAATGGGCAGGTAGATGGAAGAGCAACTAATAGAAAATTGCATTCTACGGTACGTTCCGAAATTACAGGAGTAGATGTTTCAAAACTTTTTTATTCATTTAATAATTTTGGGCAAGACAAAGATGGACTTACGGATGAAAAACTCAAAGGGACTATCACTACAACCCTTCAAATGAGTTCCACTTGGAGTCATGATTTAACGCCCGATTTAGAAGTACTAAAAGGCAGTATCAACATGACTGTTGAAAATGGAGAGTTAAACAATTACCAAACGTTAAATGCGCTTGCCAAATTCATCAAAGTAGAAGATTTGCAGAATGTAAGATTTAAAAGAGTCACAAATAAGTTTGAAATCAACAACCAGAAGTTAATTATCCCCGAGATGATCATTGAGTCAAATGCAATCAACATCAAACTATCTGGGGTCCATTATTTCGACAACAGAATCAATTATCATGTAAAGGTAAGGTTGTCTGATTTGCTCTCTAAAAAAGCAAAACGTGCTAAAAAAGAGAATGAAGATTTTGGCGATATTGAAGATGATGGATTAGAGAGAACTACGATTTACCTATTAATCACAGGAACCACAGACAATCCGATCGTCAAGTACGACACAAAAGATGCTCAGAAGAAAGTAGCTGAAGACATAAAAAAAGAGAAACAGAACATCAAAGATATTTTCAAAAAAGAGTTCGGTTCCTCAAAAAATGACAGCCTTGGCAGTAAAGGAAAAACCACCGAAAAAGAGAAACAAAAACAGAAAGAGGACACCAAAAAGCAAGAAAATGGAAAGTTTGTGATTGAATGGGACGATTAGTTAAAAAATAATACATACATTTGCCTTAGTACTAAATAAAAAGGCAACCCTTTAGATTAAATTTCAGTCTAAAGAGTATAACATGAAAATTTCGTAACATGAAAAAAAACATACTTATTCTTCTGATCATTTTAACATCAATACTGCATGTAAATGCTCAATTAAACATCACAGAAGGAATTTCTCCAGCCAGTGGTGTGCAAAATGTATTGTTAGGATCAGGGGTAACCATCTCCAACATCACCTATTCGGGAGTTGCAAACTCATTTGGAACATTTACAACGGGTCCAACACCCACCAATTTGGGACTGACTAGCGGCATCATCATGTCATCTGGAAAGGTTTCTGGAGCGGCTGGGAGTGTTTCTGTAAATGCTTCAACTTCAAATGGCACAGGAAGCGACCCTCAATTGGCAGCATTAGTAGCTGAAGAAGTAAAAGATGCCGCTGTTTTGCAATTTGATTTTATCCCACTTTCCGACACGGTTCAATTTCGTTATGTATTTGGTTCAGAAGAATATCCAGAATATGTAGGATTCGATTATAATGATATTTTTGGCTTTTTCATTTCAGGTCCAAACCCATTCAGCTCTACTGCTTATACCAATAAAAACATTGCAATTATCCCTGGAAGCAACCTTCCTGTGACGATTAACAACGTAAATAGTGGCTCATATTCTCAGTTTTACATCAACAACCAACCAACCAATGTACACATCGCATACGATGGGATGACCACTGTTTTGACAGCGACTGCAGCGGTAGTGCCTTGTCAAACTTATCACATAAAAATTGCAATCGGAGATGTGTATGATGCAATTTATGACTCTGGTGTTTTCCTTGAAGCGAACTCATTTACTAGTCCAGGGATGAATGCTGAATTACATTTCAATTCCACAATTCGCGAAAGTTCTGTTGTTGAAGGTTGTAGCAATGCGGATATCGTATTTAGACTTCCAGAATTATACATAGAAGACGTTGTAATTCATTTTTACACAGGCGGAAATGCAGAACGAGATGTGGATTACAATATTTTTCCAAACGTAGACTCATTAGTGATTGTAGCAGGTGCAGATACAGGATTTATCCACATCACTGCCATTCAGGACATGATTACGGATGTAGGGGATACTATTTACATTATGATTCCAAGTGTAGGTTGTAGCAACTTAGTTGACACGCTTAAAATACCGATTGTAGATAACTCACCAATTCAACTCAACGTTGCTGAAGATCAACTTTTATGCGATGGAGGAATGGGATTTTTAACAGTATCTTCAACGCAAGGAGTTTCTCCATACACCTATTCGTGGAGTAATGGGCCTGGAAATGTCGTCAGTCAGGATGTCTTTCCGACGGTGACCACCACCTATATTGTCTCTGCAACCGATTTGTGCAACAACTTATCCGTGGACTCCATCAAAGTGGTTGTAGGAAGTTTGATGCATACAACGAGTAACGACACAACTGTTTGTAGTGGGACTCAATTAACCTTAGAAAGTACATTTGACGGGAACATCACATGGGACGGATTTACAACCAATCCTATTAACGTTGTTGCAAATCAACCAAATACCTATAGAGTTACAATGAGCAACGTATGTGGAGTAATCACCGACAGTGTTGTTGTCAATGTTTATCAAACGCCAAACTTATCACTAGGTTCCGATCGCACATTCTGCGACTACGAAACCTACAATCTCTCATTGAATCAAAATTACGAACAAGTATCATGGTATTATTCTACCGAAGCATCATCCTTGGGATCGTTAGTTTCATCAGATCCAGTATACACAGCCAATGCCAGTGGAATCTATTTTGCAGTAGCTCGAAATGGCTTCTGTTTAGACACAGCAATGGTTTTATTATCCTTTGTTCCTTGCGAAATTAACGCACCAAATATTATAACTCCAAACAGTGATGGATTTAACGACGTTCTCAAGTTTACCAACTTGGAGTACTATAATGGCTCTAAGCTAGCCATTTATAATCGCTGGGGAAGAAAAGTATATAGTACTAACGATTACCGCAACGATTGGAGTGGTGATAATTTAATCGACGGTATTTATTACTATGTATTATCATTACCTAGCAAAGTAAGATTGGAAGGATCAGAGGAGTGGATTGAAACATTATCTGGATCCATCACAATTCTGCGATAAGTTGGAGAAAAAGTAGTATCTTTGCACTTTCAAACACAATTGGGGCTGACTTGGTTTTGACAGCAAGAGTTTGGGTTTGTAAGCATGTCGGGCGTTGTAAGAAGGTCCCGTTAATAGCCAACTTTCAAGCCATAACTGGCGAAAACAACGATTACGCATTAGCAGCTTAGTCTAGGACTATCTGCTCGCTGCTTCCCCGATAGCTCTGTTAGTCAGCGATTGGATCAGAAGTATCATAAATGACAAACTAGTTCTGTTAGGTCTCGATGACAGGATGAAAATTTAGAGAATACGGAATATGTCGGTTCGCTCGGCACCTGCATTTTCCCGACAATTAAGCCACAGATAAACATGTAGAAAGCACTCTTTTGCCTTGTTTGGACGCGGGTTCGAATCCCGCCAGTTCCACTCCAAAGAGAAAAGCGGTTAAAAATCAATGATTTTTAACCGCTTTTCTCTTTTAACCAAAACCCTAATCAATAACCTTAATTTTCTTTTGATTAGAAAGATACATCGAAGGAGTTCCATTGTATTCGGTAATTTTACCTGTTACACAAATCCGTTTGTTCATAAAAAACAACTCCGGTTGGTAATCAAAATTTAGAACATCCTTTGCCCAAATGGTAATTGAAAAAACCTGATTTGGAAACCCTTTGTCTAAATTGATAAAAACATTTCCCTTTGCTGATTTATGAGCACTTACAACAGTTCCGCAGATTTCAACTTCTTTTGGATAATCGATAAATTGGGAAGATTCTGCTGTATTATAGGCATTTTTGGGCATTTCGTTGGAAAGCATTGGCGCCACATTATTCTTCAATTTTTCTGGCACCCATTTCTTGAAATCAAAAATAGATTCGATTTTCCCCTCATCGTCTGCGGACAAAGAGGCAAAATAGTTAATTTTAGTTACTTTTTCAATAGAATCTATCGAAACCGCATACGATTCAATGGGATAAATCAAAAGTCGCTGTGGAACCAAAAAAGCGATGCCAATTTTATTTTCTAAATCCACGGCAATTTTATAGTGATATTCAGGAATAGGCAGATGTCTAGCCCCTTGTGCAATCACTGGCAGACTATCGCGCAAGACTGGACCAGTGACTACATACAAAGAAGTTCCAGGATTGTTGTAAATGTAAGAACGAAGAAAACCTTCAATTTCTGCCCACTTTTCGCGATTAAATTCAGGAGTTTGAGGAGTCATATTTGAGTAATAGTAAGACTCCGAAAGCGCGGCAGCCGACCATCTGAAATCCGCAGAAGGAGCCAAATGGCCACGGTCGTAACCAAACCCTTTATACTTAATTTTGTTATCCGCACCAAGTGAGGTAGAAAAATAATCAGAATCGTTGCCACTGTAAGGCACCTTTGGATCCATTCTGAAATTATTAGTCCGAGAAATCCGTCCACTCACAACATCTGACGTAATGATATGAGCAACCCATTTAGCCAACCGATATTTTGACGAAAAGACCATACACATGGCAGAATGACAAATCAGCGTATCCTGCGGATCGAGGTCAGGCAACCCATTTTTGTGAATTCGAAAAATAACATCATCCAATTTCGCTTTTTCGATTAAGACTTCAATGCTGTCTTTCTTCTTCGATATATTATCCAACTGTTTAGTCAAATCAGTTAAGGAACTATTTTGAGAAATCCCCGAAAATCCAAATGACACCAATAGGATAAGAAAAAATAGTTGTTTAAAATTCTTCATAAAAATAAAATATAAAATAAAGTTCTCTTCAATAAAAATTGATTCAATTCACAAAGATACTAAAATTGAGACCCATATAGAAGAATTGAAAGGAATTATTAAATAATCAAACCAAAAGGGAATGTTTTAAATTACAGCACCATCCAGAATTAAAATGCATATAAAAATTCACAGATTAATAAAAACACAAAAATGGATGCTACTTTATAAAGAAAATAGTACTTTTGCAAGCAAATAAACATAACAAAATGGCTCAATTAGGTTCGCTTTTTCTTATCCCCACTCCTATTGGAGATGATTTCAAACGGGAATTTCCAGATTACAATGTGGCAGAGATTTCCAAAATTCATTTTTTCGTAGTGGAAGAGTTGCGAACAGCACGTCGATTTTTGAAAGCCATCGGTTACCCTCATCCATTTACCGATGAGATGTTTATGGTTTTGAATGAGCACACCAACAATGTAATCATCGAAAACTACTTAACAGAAGCAAAAAAGGGAAATCCTATTGGACTGATGTCAGAAGCAGGGATGCCTTGCACTGCCGATCCTGGCGCAATAGTAGTCGCACAGGCACACAAAATCGGGATGCCAGTAGTTCCATTAGTAGGTGCTTCGTCAATGCTTTTGGCACTTGCTGCTTCCGGATTCAACGGCCAGCAGTTTACCTTTAATGGATATCTGCCCATTGACAGAAGTGAACGAGAAAAAACAATCAAAGAGTTAGAGAAAAAAGCGCAAGCCAATATCACTCAACTATTTATAGAAGCACCCTATCGCAACGCACAGATGTACGAATCGCTTTGCAAAGCATTAAATCCAAATACGCTGATGTGTATTGCCTCTGGATTGTACACTCCAGCTATGTTTATCAAAACACTACCCATTAAAAATTGGATCAAGTTAGGAGTTCCAGATTTTCATAAAATTCCAGCTGTATTTCTGATTGGAAGGTAGGAAGAAAGGGGAAAGATGCAGGGGGCACTTCGACAGGCTCAGTGACCAAAGGGTGAACGGTAGAATGGTAAAGTTCTGAAAAAAACAGTAAGCTGCAGAGCAACGACATCTTTGTAGCAAAGAAATTTCATTATACAACAAAGAGGTGCAGAGCACCGAAATAGAAAAATCAGCCGTAGGAAGAGGAAGAAGGTAGTAGAAAGTTTTTAAAGTGCTTTTTTTTTATTTCTCGAGATCTATAAAGTTTAAAATGTCTTCAATTTAGATTTCATCGTTGTAATAAATGGTATAAAAGCTCTTGTTTTTTTCTTGATCGAATCCTTTTTCTATGTTTTTGCGATCGCCGTGGATGTAAACCGTAAAGTTTTTATCGAGTTTTAATACACTTTTAAAAATCTTAGACTGTTTTGCCACTGCTTGATCTGACAAATCAAAATTATCCTCTACAATTAAATCATTATCTGATTCAAATTCACTCTTGTATCGTTTAAACTCATCAATAATTTCAGTTTGAGAAATTACTTCTTGGGCAAAATCATCAAACGAGAAAACATCTTTTTCTTTGAAAAAAGAGAGCGATTTGTTCAATATTTCAGCTTGACCAGCTTTATCTACATCAAACGATTCGGGAAGTTTTTCGACCACAAAACTTTTGCACATCTGCATCGCTTTTTGAGTGTGATAAAAACTATCCTCATACTCTTTGATATGCAAAAACTCATCGCGCCAATATTGAGCTTCAAAACTTCGATTGATATTATCTGCAATCGCCATCATGTAACCATCTTGTTGATGGGTATTAAATACAATGCACCCTTTGTCCAGCTTATTAATATCAATACCTTCGTCGTGTTCGATGGCATAATTATCTGAAGTTTGATACACTTTCAAAAAAGTTGCTTTCGATTCTGATTTAAAAATCCCGACAGCATCCACCACTTCGTCGCCCACCAAACAATCTTTTAAGTAGGTTACATATAATTCTCCACTCTTTATTTTTGGATGAGACGATTTGTCATAAAGATGTTTAGCTATATTTTCCGATTGATCTTGAATTGCATTTGGATTGGCAAAAATAGCAGTCACGTAGTTATTCATCTCATTCATTGTAATGTCGGTATCGTGACAAAAGCTATAGAATTCGTTCGTTTTAAAGGGTTGCAAAAAGTATTTTGCCAACAAATCCCTCACAATTCCATTCACCGACAGCATTGTTTTTGAAATTTTTACGCCTTCGTCTCTATTGCTGTTTCCAACTTTGTGGACAATAATTTTGCTTAAAGTAGTATTCGAAAAATTGATCATTATATATTTATTTTGAAGATGCGAAATTAGTAAAAATAAGTGATTCATTTTTTACTCCATCAGTTTTGATATCAACATAATTGCAATTAGATGAATATGCTTTAAAGCTTGTGGCCACTTTTTTTAAAAAAAATCGTACTTTTGCCACTCAAAACAGTTTACACTACTTAAGAATCATTGTCATGGCATACACCGAAAAGCGAACACGTTACACCATTACCTCTGCACTTCCTTATGCAAACGGCCCCATTCACATAGGACACTTGGCCGGAGTATACATTCCTGCAGATATCTACGCACGTTATTTACGATTAATGGGCGAAGACGTATTGCTAATTGGTGGTTCCGACGAACATGGAGTTCCCATCACCATAAAAGCGCGGAAAGAGGGAATTACGCCTCAGCAAGTAGTGGATAAATACCATGGAATTATCAAACAGTCTTTTAAAGATTTTGGCGTTTCATTTGATGTTTACTCACGGACATCCAGCGAGATACATCACCAAACAGCTTCCGAGTTTTTCGATATTTTAAACAAGAACAATAAGTTTATAGAACAAACCACCGAGCAATATTACGACGACGAAGTCAAACAGTTTTTAGCCGACAGATACATCACCGGCACCTGCCCACATTGTGGCAACGAGCGAGCTTATGGCGACCAATGCGAAGCTTGCGGAACTACATTGAATGCAACGGATTTAATCAATCCAAAATCAACCTTGAGTGGCAGTGATCCAATTAGAAAAGAGACCAAACATTGGTTTTTGCCTTTAGAAGATTACGAACCATGGTTGACAAAATGGATTTTGGAAGGACACAAAAGTGACTGGAAACCCAATGTGTACGGACAATGTAAATCGTGGATTGATCAAGGATTACAACCTCGTGCAGTAACTCGCGACTTAGATTGGGGTGTAAAAGTCCCCGTAGAAGGAGCCGACGGAAAAGTGCTTTATGTTTGGTTTGACGCGCCCATCGGATATATATCAGCCACCAAAGAGTGGGCAAATGAACACCAAACCGATTGGCAAAAATGGTGGAAAGATAGTGAAAGCAAATTAGTGCATTTCATTGGCAAAGACAACATTGTTTTCCACTGCATCATTTTTCCATCCATGCTTCATGCCGATGGCAGTTACATACTTCCAGATAATGTGCCTGCAAATGAGTTTTTAAACTTAGAAAGTGACAAAATATCAACCTCCAGAAACTGGGCAGTATGGTTGCACGAATACCTTATAGATTTTCCAAACAAACAAGATGTTCTTAGATACACACTATGCTCCAATGCGCCCGAGAGTAAAGACAATGATTTTACTTGGAAAGATTTCCAAGCAAAGAACAACAACGAATTATTGGCTATTTTTGGGAACTTTGTAAATAGAGCATTGGTGCTTACCCATAAATATTACGAAGGAACGATTCCTACACCTGGCGAATTTAATGACATTGAGAAAAAAGCAATTGCCGAAATAGCCAAATATCCCGAACTCATCGGACGAAGCATTGAGCAATACAGATTTCGTGAAGCACTGAGTCACCTAATGGATTTAGCCCGATTGGGAAATAAATACCTGACAGAAACAGAGCCTTGGAAACAATTTAAGGTAAATCCAGAAATTGTTAAAACAAACATGTTTTTAGCGCTACAAGTGTGCGCAAATTTAGCGATACTCTGTGAGCCATTTATGCCATTTACCTCCAAAAAGTTAAAAACATTGCTTCAAATGAAAGATTTTTCATGGCAAGAAGCCGGTTCAATAAATTTAATTCATTCCGGAGACAAAATCAATCCGGCCGAGTTTCTTTTCGAAAAAATTGAAGACGAACAAGTTGAAACACAAGTAAACCGGTTGTTGGACACCAAAAAGAATAACCTTTTAGACCAAGCGACAAGCATGGAACAAAAACCGAACATCAACTTTGATGATTTTTCGACCATGGACATCAGAACTGCAACTATTTTGGAAGCTGAAAAAGTAGCCAAAACAAAAAAACTACTCAAGCTAACGTTGGATACAGGAATCGATAAACGCATTGTCGTTTCAGGAATTGCAGAATATTACGAACCACAAAACATCATTGGACAAAAAGTAAGCATGATTGTAAACTTAGCTCCTCGCGAAATCAAAGGGATTTTATCCCAAGGAATGATTCTAATGGCTGAAAATGCTGATGGATCATTATGTTTTGTATCACCAACCGAAGATGTAAAAAATGGCAGTTGTGTCAAATAACTGATATTTTGGCGTAACCAGATTTTACGGAGCAAAAAAGGCGTTTACAGCCAGATGTTATAATTGTTTTAAAAATCAATCAACAAAATAACGAGATTTGCTTAATCTCAATGATATCACTACAATTTTCAGCTAAAAAACTGAAAATTGTAGTGTTTTTTATTAGAGATGAGGCCATTAAACTAATTGAAATCAATATATATTATTTTTCTGTTAATCGATAATTTTAAAACTGGCACGATTATAGACAATGGGGGCGCGCACAAAGTAAAACTTTAAAATACATAATGAAAAATCAAATCTTCAAACTAACTCTAACAATCTTTTTTATCTCATTTTTTGCTCTACCATCAAAGAGCCAAATCATCGTAACCTCCACCGATGGATATTCCGTAGAAATTACGATTACTCCAACATCATTACATATTTATGGCGGAGACAATTGCAAAAACGGGTACAATTACGATATCAATTTTGATTATACAGTGAAACTAACTGGAGATATCCCTTCAAAATTATACACTTTGCAAGGAACTTTTGAGACTGCTAACGGTTCTATGTTTTTCAACCTACCTAACAAAACCGCATCAGGGAGCTCACGAACCAATGGGCATGTATGGACTTCAAAAACTGATTGCAAAACTGCAGATCTTCAATCCACTCCCATTGCTAAAATAACCATTGAGATAGAAGGACCTGGCATTAAATCACAATTCATTGAATACAAATTCAGCACACTTCCTATAGAATTAATCAGTTTTAAAGCAAAAAAAGAAAATTCATCGGTTCAGTTATCATGGGCAACTGCAACCGAAATCAACAACGATTATTTCACCATCGAACGTTCTTCAAACGGCATTGATTTTATCTCTGTAAAAAACATAAAAGGAGCTGGCAACAGCAATCAATTAAACACATACACCTATTCGAAGAGTGACATAGAA
>JBBRGJ010000081.1:0-13966 GCA_038240835.1 Bacteroidales bacterium
TTTAAATACATTATTCCGCAAGGCAGTCCGATGGCTGGTATTGGTAATGATTTTCAAATTGCATCACTATCCAACTGTTTTGTGATTGGCAACAACGGTTCTTCGGATTCCTACGGTGGAATTTTGAAAGTAGACGAAGAGCAAGTTCAATTGATGAAACGTAGAGGTGGAGTGGGTCACGATTTATCTCACATCCGTCCTACCGGAAGTCCAGTTAAAAATAGTGCGTTAACTTCTACGGGTATTGTTCCTTTTATGGAGCGTTATTCAAATTCTACCAGAGAAGTTGCTCAAGACGGTCGTAGAGGTGCGTTGATGTTGTCAATCTCGGTTAAACATCCGGATGCAGAACGTTTTATCGACGCTAAAATGACACAAGGAAAAGTAACAGGAGCCAATGTTTCGGTTCGTATCGACGATGATTTTATGCGTTGTGTAATAAATGATACTCCTTACAAACAACAATATCCAATTGATTCGCCAACTCCTGTGTATTCTACCGAAACCAATGCAAAGAAATTATGGGATAAATTAATCCACAATGCATGGTCGTCCGCAGAACCTGGTATTCTTTTCTGGGATACTGTTACTAGAGAATCTGTTCCAGATTGTTATGCAGACTTAGGATTTAAAACAGTTTCCACCAATCCTTGTGGCGAAATTCCATTATGTCCATACGACAGTTGCCGATTGATTGCGTTAAATTTATACAGCTATGTAGAAAATCCATTTACACCTCAAGCAACTTTTAATTTTGAGTTATTCAAAAAACATGTAGGTCAAGGCCAACGGTTGATGGATGATTTGATTGACTTAGAGATGGAAAAAATCGACAAAATACTTGAAAAAGTACAATTTGATCCAGAAACTGAGGATGTAAAAAGAGTAGAAACAGAGTTGTGGAATAAAATAAAAACAAAAACACTTCAAGGAAGACGTACTGGTTTGGGCATTACCGCCGAAGGTGATATGTTGGCGGCGTTGAACTTATGTTACGGTTCGGAAGAGGCAAATGCATTTGCAACTGAAGTTCAAAAACAGTTGGCCATTGCAGCATATTCATCATCCGTAAAAATGGCTCGAGAACGTGGTGCTTTTCCAATTTACAGCAACGAAAAAGAGCGCAACAATCCATTTATTGGACGAATAAAAGAAGAGTCTCCAGAACTATACAGCGAGATGATTAAGTACGGCCGAAGAAACATCGCCTTGTTAACCATTGCTCCTACTGGCAGTGTTAGTATTTGTACTCAAACCACCTCAGGTATTGAACCTGTGTTTATGGTATCTTACAAACGTCGTAAGAAAGTAAATCCAAACGACAAAAACAGCAAAGTTGCATTTGTAGATGAAATGGGTGATTCATGGGAAGAGTTTAATGTATTCCATCCAAAATTCCTTAAATGGCTAAAAATCAATGATTACGACATGGAAGCGGTGAAATTAATGAACGACACCGATTTAAATGAAATCATTGCCAAATCGCCATACTACAAAGCTTCATCCAACGACATCGATTGGGTAAGCAAAGTATCGATGCAAGGAGCAGTTCAAAAATGGGTAGATCATTCCATTAGTGTCACTGTAAACTTACCTGCCAATGTTTCGGAAGAACTTGTAAGCGATATTTATAAAAAAGCTTGGGAAAGTGGATGCAAGGGAATGACTATTTACCGTGATGGTTCACGATCGGGAGTTCTTATTAGCAAAGATGCGAAAGAAGAAAAAACCAAATTTATTGAAACTCAAGCGCCAAGTCGTCCAAAAAGATTGGAAGCAGAAGTAGTAAGATTTCAAAATAATAACGAAAAATGGATTGCTTTTGTTGGAAACATCGACGGACGTCCCTACGAAATATTCACGGGCAAAGCAGAAGCTATTTTTATTCCAGCGTATTTAACCAAAGGTTTTATTGTAAAAACAAAAGAACAAGACAAAGAGACACGCTACGATTTTCAATACAACGACAAAGATGGTTATCCTCAAGTATATGCAGGATTATCACGTACTTTCTCGAAAGAGTATTGGAACTATGCGAAACTAATTTCAGGAATTCTGCGTCATGGCATTGCAATTCCGGATGTAGTGGATATTATTCAAAACATGAACTTAGACACCGACAACATCAACACTTGGAAAAATGGAGTAGTAAGAGCACTTAAAAAGTTCATCCCAGACGGAACCAAAGTAAAAGGAGCAAAATGCCCAGATTGTGGTTCGGAACACGGAGTAATTTACAAAGAAGGTTGCCTTACTTGCACCGATTGTGGATACTCAAAATGTGGTTAGAAAATAAACAACAACAATACAAAAAAGTCCGGAAAGTTAGTCTTTCTGGACTTTTTTTTTGGGAGAATCTAAGAAGAAGAAGTGAGGGGAAAGTAGCCGAGTGGTGAAGTAGCCGAGTAGCCGAGAGCGCGAAGCGACGATGCGCAAGCGAGTCCAAACGCGAAGCGACGAAGTAAAGGGGAAAGTAGCCGAGTGGCGAAGTAGCCGAGTAGCCGAGAGCGCGAAGCGACGAAGTAAAGGGGGAAGTAGCCGAGTAGCCGGGAGCGCGAAGCGACGAAGTAAAGAGGGAAGTAGCCGAGTGGCGAAGTAGCCGAGTAGCCGGGAGCGCGAAGCGATGAAGTAAAGGGGGAAGTAGCCGAGTGGCGAAGTAGCCGAGTAGCCGGGAGCGCGAAGCGAATCCAGGGGAAGTGACGAGTGATCGCGAAGCGAGACGAGCTTCGCTCCACTTGGCTACTCGGCTACTCGGCCACTTTCTTACTCTTCTTCACTTCACAGCTTTACGCGTTACTTCGTTGCCTTTTTTCCCAAAAGTTTTATCTTTTGGAATATTCAACACACTTCAGAACGAACAAAACCAGAGACTTGCTGTTTTTAAAACATGAGTAAAAAGATGTGTAAGAATAGTGGGGATATTAAATCGGATGGGACGTATCTTTTTGAGTGTACCAAATGTCACCAAAAAGCAAAAAAAGAGAAACATTTGTGCAAACCCAAAGCCTTAGAGCAGAAGGGTTAAAAGGGGCTACACACATAATTTTGAAAAAGAATTCTTCTTCGAAAAGAGAATATTTGAATTAATCTAAGGTCTCTTTCAAATCAAGCAGAAATGATTTGATTTTTTTCAATTTGAACACCACTTCCATCTCCACATTTGTTTCCGATTTTTTTGTGAGCAGCTTCTCTTTGGCGCCAGCAAGGGTGTAACCCGACTCTTTTACCAAGTGGTAAATGGTGTGAAAATGGTCTACATCTTGTTTAGAAAAAAGTCGATTTCCTTTTTTGTTTTTGGTCGGTTTAATGATATCAAATTCCTTTTCCCAAAAGCGAATCAGCGAAGTGTTTACCTCAAACATCTTGGCAACTTCGCCAATGGTGTAATAGAGTTTTTCGATTGTTTTTTCTTTGTATGGCATCTTATTTTTTTATAAATCCTTCGGTCTTGTTGTCATAATTTATAAAGTATTCACCACTGGGAAGTGCTTCTATATCAACATCTTTCCCTTTACCTGATTTGATTATTTTCCCTTTGGTGTCGATAATTTCGAACAAAGTAGGTTCGGTAAACTCTAACAATTTGGTTACTTTTGCATTCACTATAAAAACTTCTTTAATTCCAGGTCTTACTTTTATAGACTTTGTGTAAGAGGTGTTTTTAGATTTTAATTCGGATTGTTTTAATCGGAACAAATTTAACCCTGAATTATAAATAGGCATAAACGAAGAAGAGGAAACGGTGTCAGTTAATCCAATTCGTAAAACTCTCACCCATTTTCCCCATGTAAATTGTTCAATATCATATATTTTCCCTTTTTCCAACTCTTTGATAGACCACGAAAGGTGATTCTCTTTTTTATTGTATTTAAACGATTCAATGTTAAACTCTTTATTAGGAGCAATAGCCTCCATGTTGGTAATAAAAGGTTCAACTTTGCTGGCGTATTGAATAGAGATAAGAATCGATTGGCCGATTGCTAAATCCATTTTGGTCAGATCGACCACATACGAATTTGATTTAAAAACAGTATCTAAAACCACATTATTTACCGATATTTTGGTCATAGAAGATACTCCATTTTCAAATGGATTAAAGATGTATATGTTTTTACCCCAGTAGTTTCCTTCAACTACAAAATCCTGTTGCGAAAAACTTTCAAAAAAAACAAAAAATAATCCAACTAAAAGTATAATTTTTTTCATTACAAATTTTTTATTAACTAAAGCATCTATTTTCAGAAAAAAGATTTATAAAAAGGCTAATTATAGAGAAAAAAATCAGACTAAACAAGATGAATAAATATTTAGCCAAATTCAATATCGAAAACAATTAACTTTATCTTATAAAACCCTCTCTATTAAAGTGCAATAATAATAAAAAATAATGAGAAAAAAAAGATGTTGAAATTAAATTGTATGTATATTTGTAATATTAAAACATCTAAAACGATAAATAAAATGGGGAAAAATTATTTTTTTAGCAAAGTTAATTTCATCGGAATCTTCTTTGCATTAACCTTAGGGATGATGTTTTCTAATTTAAGTTGGGCACAAAACAGTGCAAAAACAACGGTAAAGGTATTAGAAAACACCAATTCAAAATTACGAGTAAAAATAGCCACTGCAGATTTTGTGGCAGAGACCGCTTATCAGTTTAAAACTAGTTTTGTTCGGATCGCTGTTGAAGGGTTAGGAACCTCAAACACAGTTGGAGCACCTGAGTTACCTGAATACAAAACGCTGATCAACATCCCAGTATGCGACGGAATGACGTATAAAGTTACCCGTACCAATGAGGTATCGATGCCGTTGCACACTTCTGGATATCCACTTATGCCCACTCAACCATCGCGTTCAAAAAGCGATAAATCGCCTGAGGTATTGGTGAAAAACAACCAGATATATCAACAAAATAGTTTCTGGACTCCTTCCGTTAAAGTTGAAAAATTAGGAGTAATGCGGAATACAACCGTTGCTCAAATTGCAGTTTCTCCTTTCAGTTACAACCCAGTTACGGGCATTATCAAAAAGGCAAACTCAATCGAAATTGAAATCACCTTTAATAATCCAAATGTACAGGCTACCGAAGAGATGTTTGCTAAATACAACGATGTTTATTCTGGTGGAATTCAAGGCACAATGTTAAATAGTCGCACAGAAACTGCTACAAAAGATGGCAATACTTCTGGCCCCCTTCATTATGTAATTGTTTCTAATATTGCTTTTCAATCTGCACTTCAACCTTTAATTACTTGGAAAAAGAAAAAAGGATATATCGTAACCGAAGCATATACCAACAATGCTGCAGTAGGAACAACGACGACTTCTATTAAGAATTATTTGAAAGCTCTTTATACTGGAGCAACTGCTGCACTTCAAGCTCCTACTTTTGTTCTACTTGTAGGTGACGTAGCTCAAATCCCTGCGTATGCAGGCACTACAACAACTCCATCAGCAGACCATGTAACCGATTTGTATTATTTTGATTGGACGGGTGATTATCTTCCAGAATGCTATTATGGTCGTTTTTCGGGCACCACAGCACAAGAAATCACGAACCAAGTAGACAAAACTGTGCAATACGAAAAATATTTAATGCCCGATCCATCCTTTTTAAACAACATGGTGCTTATTGCAGGGCAAGATGCTAGTTATGGGCCGACTCATGGGGATGGTCAGTTGAACTATCTTAATACTAATTACTTCTCTACCGCTCCGTTAGTTCCGTTCACTTACCCCTACAATATTTCAGGATCGAGTGATGCTCAAATAATCTCCAAAATAAATGCAGGAGTTTCTATTGCAAACTACTCTGCTCATGGCGATTGGGATCGATGGGCTGATCCTACTTTTACAGTTTCAGACGTAGCCTCTATGAACAATATTGGGAAATATCCACTCATGATTGGAAACTGTTGTTTAACCAATAAATTTGAACAACCTACTTGTTTTGGCGAAGCGCTTTTGCGTGGACAAAACAAGGGAGCTCTTGGTTATATCGGTGGTTCTAACAGTACTTATTGGGATGAAGATTATTACTTTGCTTGCGGATACAAAACAGTTACTCTAAATTCTCCATACTCTGCAACGGGTTTAGGATCATTCGATCGTCTTTTTCACACGCATGGCGAAACGTATGCCGACCAATATATTACAACAGGTCAAATAGTAAGAGCTGGTAATATGGCAGTTACACAATCTGGATCATCACTAACTAAATACTATTGGGAAATTTACCATTTAATGGGAGATCCTTCCTTAATGCCTTATTTAGGAGTGCCAACGGCAATGACTCCAACGTATGCAGGACTTTTACCAATTGGCAGCACAACATTGGCCGTCTCTACGGGAGTTCCATTCTCATACGTAGCAGTATCTATGGGAACAACGTTAATGGGTGCAACTTTTGCAAATGCAACAGGATTGGCAAATGTTCCATTATCTGGAGTTACCATCCCTGGAACTGCTGATGTAATTGTAACCGCGCAAAACAAACAACCATTTTTTGGAACCATTACTGTTCAAACTCCTACAGGCCCTTATGTATTGATGGATTCCGAAATAATCGTAGATGCTACTGGAAACAACAACGGAGCAATAGATTACAACGAAAATGCAGGATTCTCAGTTACGTTGAAAAACTTAGGGGTGCAAATTGCCAATAGTGTACAAGCAAAACTAACCACAACTTCTCCATACATCACCATGACAGACAGTTTGGAAACGTATGGCAACATTGCAGTAAGTGCAAGTTTGTTAAAATCAAACGCTTTCGCATTCGTTGTTTCAAACAGCGTTCCTGATGGCACTTCGGCTACTTTTAATTTAACCATTACCGACAATGCTTCCCATACTTGGACATCTACCTTTACAAAAACAATAAATGCTCCTGTGTTTGAAATATATTCCATGAGCGTAAATGATGCCACTGGAAATAACAACGGACGCTTGGATGCAGGCGAAACTGTTCAATTAACCATAACGGGTAAAAATGTAGGACATGCTCCTGCTACAATCGTGGGAGGCACATTAATTACATCTACTCCCGACTTTGCCATTACAGGTTCTCCGTTAAATATTGGAGCTGTAGCTGCAAACGGAAACATCAATGCCACATACACTTTAGCCGTTGCGGCTAGTGTGCCAGACCCAACAACCGTCACATTAAATGCACACATAGCAGAAGGTGCTTATGTTGCAGATAAAGTCTTCACCCTTACTACCGGATTAGTAAGTGAAGATTTTGAAACTGGCGACTTCACCCGCTTTGTTTGGGAAAGTGCTGCGCAAACTCCTTGGACTGTTGTAAATACAGGACAACAAGAAGGTGCTTATTGCTCAAAATCTGGAGAAATCGCAAGCAACAAAACATCCCAAATGCAAGTCACACTAAATATCACTTCCAATGATACGATTTCGTTTTATCGAAAAGTATCTAGCGAACCCAACTATGATTTTCTAAAATTTTACATCGATGGAGTCAGAATGGAGCAGTGGTCTGGCGAGAAGGACTGGGAGCGTGTTTCTTATCCTGTAACTACCGGTTCTCACACTTTCAAATGGCTGTATGTGAAGGATTATTCAGGCGCTATTGGCTCTGATGCTGCTTGGGTAGATTATATTTTATTCCCTCCAATCTCTTCGCCTTCTGTAGACATTAAAAACATCGACAATGTATTAAATAACATTGTATTGTTTCCAAACCCAACATCAGACAACTTAAACATTGTCTACCGATTGAGCGACAACCAAAACGTAACCATTCAGGTATACGACTCACGAGGGAAATTAGTAACCACGGTGGCCGATAACGAAATGCAATTGCAAGGAACCAACACCACAAATTCAAACACCTCTTCGCTCAACAGTGGCATCTACTTTATCACCATTAAAACAGAAAAAACGATCCTTACAAAACGTTTTACTGTTGTAAAATAAATTTTAATCAATAAAAACCGTACTGAATTCAGTGCGGTTTTTTTCGCAAAACAACAAATAATGAAAAGAGTATTTTTAACAGCCATTGCCTTGTTTATTATAAACTTGATGGCATTTTCACAAAACAATGTTTCCCTAATTTCTTCAGATCTTCAAGGTGTCACTCTCAAGTTTTCTTTCACCGATTACCAATTACAATCGGTAAACACTTCCAAAGGAGAAGCTAAAACAATCTCTGCTAAAAACGCTTATCCTTTGATGCAAAAAGGATCGCCAGATGTTGTAAAAATGGCTGCTTCGGTTGTTTTGCCCAATACAGGTAGTTTTACCACTACCGTAATAAGTGAAAAACATACAGATATTAATTCCGTTCTAGTGGCTCCATCAAAAGGGAATTTACTTCGAAATGTAAAACCAGAAAACATATCGTACGAATTTGGTCCCAGCTATCAGCGTGATCAGTTTTTTCCAAAAAGTTTAGTCAACGCAAACAGTCCATACATTGCACGCAGCATTCGCGGTTGCGCCATTGATGCAAACATGGTACAATACAATCCTGCAAAAAAAACGCTTCGAGTATATTCAGAAATGGTGGTACGAATCAATTTCAACAACCAATTGGGTGTAAACGAGCTCAAAAATCCAAAACCAATGGATACAGAGTTTCAAGCCATTTACCAACGTCAATATCTAAACTTTAATCCTTCAAAATACACTGCAGTTTCCGAAAATGGTGAATTATTAATCATCTGTCATGATGCATTTATGCCTGCTATGGAAGCTTTTGTCACACATAAACAGAGTATGGGAGTTAAAACCACCATGGTCGGCGTAAGCACTATCGGGAATACTGTTACTGCTATAAAATCGTACATCAGCAGTTACTATTCAAACCCTGCAAAAAACTTAAAATATGTACTGCTTGTAGGAGATTATCCTCAAATTACCACTACAATGTTAAATACTTCTGGCGGACTAGGTGGTTCGGACAATACCTATTCCTACCTTGTTGGAAACGACCATTATCCAGATATTTTTGTGGGAAGATTTTCAGCAGAAACTGTTGCACATGTCAACACGATGGTAGAACGAACAATCTCATACGAAGCCACTCCAACGGCTGGCGACTGGATTACATCGGGTGTCGGAATTGCTTCTTCGGAAGGACCTGGCGATAATAGTGAGTATGACTATACACATATTCGCAATATCCGCACAAAACTTATGGGATACGGTTACACTGCCATAGCCGAAGAGTACGATGGAACTCAGGGCGGAGAAGACCTGTCGGGAAATGCTTCTGCTTCTAGAATCTCCACTGCAATCAATCAAGGAGTTGGCATCATCACCTATTGTGGTCACGGCGATTGGAATATGTTTGTATCGAGTGGATTTAACAATACGAACGTAGATGCACTTCAAAACAACACCAAATGGCCTTTTATCTTTTCTGTAGCTTGTGTAAATGGAAACTTTACCTCACAAACTTGCTTTGCCGAATATTGGTTGCGTGCTACAAAAAACGGATTACCAGCCGGAGCTTTAGCCACCGTAATGTCCACCATCAACCAACCTTGGAATCCACCGATGAAAGGACAGGACGAGATGATCAATATTCTAACCGAAACGTATGCTTCAAACATCAAGCGCACCTATGGCGGAATTACCATGAATGCGATGATGTCGATGATGGATGCTTATAATTCAGATGCAACCGAAACCATGGATACTTGGAATATTTTTGGCGATCCATCCGTAATGGTTCGTACAGCTGAAGTAACTCCATTAACGATGTCTCATCCCAATCAAGTACCAATTGGCACCACTTCAATCACGGTAACATCTCCTACAGAGGGAGCCAAAGTATCGTTATCCATGAATGGAAGTTTGCTCGGAATTGGAACCATAACCAGTGGAACGGCAACCATAACCATAGAACAAATTTCTACTACGGGAACCATCAACGTAACTGGTTCTGCTTACAATAAACTCCCCTATCAAGGAGTAATTAACGTTAATCACTCTACCTCTCCATTTGTCTCGTTATCTACAGTGGGAGTAAACGATATTCAGGGGAACAACAACCAGTTCGCAGATTATGGAGAGACTCTCTTTTTAAATGTCACCTTGGCTAATTATGGACTCGTTGCCGCTACCAATACCTCTGCTGTATTATCTAACCCAGGTGCACATTCTACAATTATCAACAACAGTAAGATTTTTGGAGACATTGCTGCTACCGATTCTGTATCAATGGCCGACGCTTTTAAAGTAGCGGTTTCATCAACAGTTCCCGATCAAACAACCAATACATACACTTTGACCATCAATAGTGGTTCGGAACAATGGACATCCTATTATACCTTATTGATGAATGCACCCAAGTTGCAACATCAATCCATCATTATTAATGATGCAGGCAGTGGGACAGCTAATAACAGTTTAGATCCTAGTGAAACTGCAACCATCGAAGTTCCAGTCAAAAACATCGGACACGCAAACTGTGGCGCAACTACTGTAACGATTACCACCACTTCCTCAGACGTAACCATCTCAAATTCAATTGCTACTTTTACAACCTTAAATGCAAACGCTACTCAAACAGCTTCTTTTCCAGTAGTCGTTAGTGCAGACCCTAACAATGCGAGTGTTCAATTTAAAATTGTGAGTGTTTGTGGCGCCTATACCGATACTACTATCTTTAATACAAGAATAGGTGCAACCATCGAAGATTGGGAAACGGGTGGATTTAACCGATATACTTGGACCAATGATGCCACTTATCCTTGGACTATTGTTTCAACCAATCCTCAAGAAGGATCCTATTGTGCAAAATCAGGAACAGTAGCCAATAGCAAATCATCAACACTTCAAATTACAATAGATGTAGCCGAAGCCGACTCTATCTCATTCTGGTATAAAGTTTCGAGCGAAGCTACTTGGGATTTTTTAAGGTTTTATATTCAAACTGCCAAAAGAGGAGAATGGAGTGGTGAAGTTGAATGGGCTCAAGCGAAATATCCTGTAACTGTTGGAACCAAAACTTTTAAATGGACTTACATTAAAGATCAGGCACAAAGCGACGGCAGCGATTGTGCTTGGATTGATTTCATTAATCTACCCTTAGCAACTTCTACTGTTGGTGTTGAAACTGAAACATCCAATACGCGCTATTCGGTTTACCCAAATCCTGCGATCAACGAAGTAAACATTAATATATTATCTCCAAAAGCGGAAGAGTTCAACGTTTCCATGTTGGATATTACGGGTAAAATAGTAGCAGAAACCTCTACTTCTGTTCCCGCAAATATGCCCAATACCGTTCGTTTTTCGACTACACAACTGGCAAATGGAATCTATTTTGTAAAACTAAATTCAGCTACAACACAAAAAACCATCAAGGTGGTTGTGACTAAATAAGAACAGAGAAATACAAACCACATAGATACATAGGAAACTGAACCACATAGGACACATAGGAGATAGCAAAAATCTATGTGCTCTATGTGATGTATTAACTATGTGAACTATGTGTTTTGAAAAAAAGGCTATAAACAACACAGTGAGAATCTGTAATTGGGCGCAATGTAAATTACAAGTAAAAAAAAGGTCTAAGTGTCAATTTCTACCTATTCACCTCTTCTACTTTGCCCTGCGCTGCTGAATCTTCTATGGATTCTAAATTTTCTTCTTGGGGCAACAAGATATCTTTAATGTTAAACTGAGTAGTTACACGCGACATATACTCGTTTTCTTCGATGGCGTATGCAACATCAAACTTGATATGTGGTTGGGCAAGCAATGGTTTTGCGTATGCATCTGCAAGATTAAAACCAATGGAAGGATAAATATCTCTACATTTAGCGTGAGAAATTTTCATTTTCAGATGTTTCTCTCCCACTATTTTAAACTCTTCCTGCATTACCTTGTTGGTTCTAAATACTGGCGTCATGTTGTTTGGACCAAAGGGAGCAAATTGTTTTAAAACATTTAAAAACTTAGGATTGATTTCATACATTTGCAATTCGCTATCAATAACAATCTCTGGAATAAGAGACTCTTCGGTAATTGTTTCGGCAACTATTCTAAGGAATTTTTCTTTGAAAAGTGGAAAATTTTCCGGAAGAATAGACAAACCAGCCGCATATTTATGTCCGCCAAAATGTTCTAACAAATCACTACACTTATCAATAGCGTCGTAAATATCAAACTCTTTAACCGATCGAGCTGATCCAGTAATTAATCCATTAGATTCAGTAAATACGATGGTGGGTTTGTAATACTTTTCTACCAATCGGGAAGCCACAATTCCGACCACTCCTTTATTCCAATCAGGATGATATACAATGGTTGCTTTTTGATCAGGGAAGATCAAATCTTCATCAAGCATTATAATCGCTTCTTCGGTGGTGGTTTTATCTTTAATTTGACGCTCTTTATTATAAGCATCAATCATTTTGGCAATTGTTTCCGATTTTTCCTCTGTATTACAAATCAAAAGATTTACGGAATTTCTTCCGGTGTCGATTCTTCCAGCAGCATTAATTCTAGGTCCAATTAAAAAAACAACATCGCTGATGGTAATTTCACGTGTGAAAATAGAACCAATTGGATAATCGTTCACGTTCTTTTTAATCTCCACTTTGCTTTGCAAAATGATTGTTTTAAGCCCCAGTCGAGGTTTTGTATTTATTACTTTGAGTCCAAAGTGAGCTAAAATTCTATTTTCATCGATGATAGGAACTAAATCTGACGCAATGCTGATGGCCACTAAATCTAAATATTCAACTAACTTTTCGGGATCCAAATTGAACTTTTGAGAATATCCTTGAATTAATTTAAAACCCACTCCACAGCCCGACAACTCTTTAAAAGGGTAGTTGCAATCGGAACGTTTAGGATTTAAGATAGCATACGCATTGGGTAATGTATCGCTAGGACGGTGGTGGTCGCAGACAATGATGTCTATGTTTTTCTCGGCCGCACGGCCAATTTGTTCAAAGGCTTTAATTCCACAGTCTAAAGCAATCATTAGTGTAAATCCATTTTCGGAGACATAATCGATGCTTGCTCCAGAAATGCCATACCCTTCGTCGTATCTATCGGGAATGTAATATTCGATGTTGGTATTAAACTGTTTAATAAATGAATACATCAAAGCAACAGCAGAAGTGCCATCTACATCATAATCCCCAAAAACCATTATCTTTTCTTGATCATCAATGGCTTTTTTGATTCGATCGACCGCTTTGTCCATGTCTTTCATCAAAAAAGGATCGTATAATTTATCTAAAGAGGGGCGAAAAAACTCTTTTGCTTGATCAAATGTGGTAATTTCTCTCTGTACTAACAGTCTAGCCAAAACAATGGAGATATTTAAAGTCTTAGCCAGTTCGGCAACTAAAACATCATCTTGAGTATGAAGGAGTGTCCATTTTTTTGTCATCATCTAATTATAAAGGTCATTTTTAGTGTTGTAAAGTTAGGACTTTTATATTTAATAAAGAAATTAATCTTAGGATTTAACAATTCAAGACCGTTGATAAACCACAAATTCAACGAAAATTTAGATATTTAAACAGCACATTCAGAACCATTTTGAGTCGTGTTTTTTTTAATAATTTATATATTGAGATTTTATCTAATTTTTTTGAGAATAAAGGGTTGTTGGCAGTGAGCAGATTTATCGATATTCTAAACTTAACATATTGAAAATTAATAATTTAATGAGTGTCATACTGTCACGATAGCTATCGTTATAGTCGAAGTATTATAGAAAGAACTTTTTTGGAAGTGCTTTTTACAGTCCTTCCCTTCGATGCCTCAGGGCAGGCTGGCTCAGGAAGACTCGAAAAGTAGAACAAGCAGCCTTATGATTTTTTTAATACAGAGAACAAAACTACTTCGAAGATTTTTCTTTTTTAGTGTCACTTTTGTCTTGACACAAAAGTAACCAAAAAGTCAAGAAGGAGCGAATGCATGTTTTCTGGAAATTTCAAATGCAATAAGCAATTCTTTAGCAAGG
>JBBRGJ010000082.1:0-13951 GCA_038240835.1 Bacteroidales bacterium
CAGTTGTAGTTGCTGAATTTGCACTTGCACAACTTCCACTCTGAACCACAGCTCTAAATTGAGTAGTAGCAGTTAAAGCACCTGAAGTGTGTGTAGTTGTTATATTTGCAATTGGTGTCCATGTACTAAATGGAGATACAGAACTTTCCCAACGAACCACTGAACCGGTGTTGCCAGTTAAAGTAAGTAACCCACTTGTGTTACCTGAACAAATTGTAGCTCCACCACTTACAGTTCCAGCTACAGTTGCAGGATCTACAGTCACAGTTGTAGTTGCTGAATTTGCACTTGCGCAACTTCCACTTTGAACCACAGCTCTAAATTGAGTGGTTGCAGTTAAAATACCTGATGTGTATGTATTTGTGATATTTGTAATTGGAGTCCATGTACTAAATGGAGAGACTGAACTTTCCCAACGAACCACATTTCCGGTGTTGCCAGATAAAGTCAAAAGTCCGCTTGTACTGCCTGAGCAAATTGTAGTTCCACCCGTTACAGTTCCAGCTACAGTTGCTGGGTCTACAGTTACCGTTGTAGTTGCTGAATTTGCGATGATACAACTTCCACTTTGAACCACAGCTCTAAATTGAGTAGTTTGCGTTAAAGCACCTGAAGTGTAAGTGGTCGAGATATTTGTAATTGGAGTCCATGTACTAAATGGAGAGACTGAACTTTCCCAACGAACCACATTTCCTGTGTTGCCAGATAAAGTAAGCAAAGCACTTGTACTTCCAGCACAAATTGTAGTTCCACCCGTTACAGAACCAGCAACAGTTGCTGGAGTGACAGTAACAGTTGTAGTTGCTGAATTTGCACTTACACAACTTCCACTTTGAACCACAGCTCTAAATTGAGTGGTTGCAGATAAAGCGACAGAAGTATATGAGGTTGCTGTAGAGGCAATTGGAGTCCATACAGTAAATGGTGAGACTGAACTTTCCCAACGAATCACATTTCCTGTGTTGCCAGTTAAAGTTAATACACCACTTGTACTTCCTGAGCAAATTGTAGTGCCACCATTTACGGTTCCACCCACCGATGCAGGATCTAATGTCATTGTGATTGCATTTGATGTTGCTGGACTCCCAGTCACACAATTTGCATTCGATGTCATGATACAAGTAACTACATTTCCGTTAGAAAGAGTTGAAGAAGAATATGTATTTCCAGAACCCACAACCGAAGCACCCACTTTCCATTGGTAAGTAGGAGTTGTTCCTCCATTGGTTGGCGTTGGAGTAAACGTAACAGAGGTTCCAGCACAAACTGGATTTGCAGAAGCTGCAATGCTTACACTCGCGGTAACCACTCCCCCAATCGTTGTTGCCAACGTTCGAGCAGCACCATTTCCACATACATTGGAAGGAATTACTTGAACGGCACCAGAGGTCGCTCCTACAGTAACTGTAATTGAATTAGTTCCAGCACCTGTAAGGATAACCCATCCTGCAGGAACAGTCCATGCATAAGCAACATTTGGAACATTCACCACACTATATGTTTCTGTTGAACCTTGACAAGTAGTGGCAACGCCAGTAATCACAGATGGTTGAGCAGGAACACCAACATTAATAAATGCTGATTTCATCAATGTATTATTACCATTTGCATTTGTAGCTATCAATGTAACATTATATACACCCAATGTATTATAAACAACGGTAGGATGTTGAAGTATACTTGTAGCTGGAGTTCCACCAGAGAATGTCCAAGCCCAAGATGTTGGTGTGTTTGTACTAGCATCTGTAAATGAAACAGTACCACCAGAGCATACTTGAGTCGTATTTGCAAAGAAATTTGCAGCTGGAGCACAAGGAATATTTATTATTTTCACATAAGATTCTGGACCAGCACCGCAAGCATTGTTTGCGTGCACGGACATATTGCCAGCTCCACCCGGACAAGCAAAACTCGCGGTCATTGCATTTGTCGTTGCACCAGCAGTAATGGTTGCAAAACTTGGAACGGTCCAAGTATAACTAGTAGCACCCGAAACTGCAGGAACAGAATAAGCTACACCCGTTTGTCCATTGGTTACATTTTGTATTCCTGTAATGGTTGAAGGTTGAGCAGGCAATAAGTTCACTGTAAAAGATTTGGCAGCAGAAACAGTTCCTGTTCCACATAAGTTTTCTCCAAAAACGGTAATGCTTCCATTTACTACATTTTGAGCAAAATCTACCGTAATAGATTTTGTATAATTACCACTTACAATGGTTACTCCCGCAGGAACAGTCCAATTATAAACAGTTGCATTCGCAATTGTAGGAACTGAATAAACCTGACCAGTAGCGCCTTGACAAACAGAAGCAGGGCCAGTAATAACACCAGCTGCTGCAGGCATGGTAGAACATGTTTGACCTGTAATATAAATATCATCAATTAATGTTGCTCTAGCTACAGTAACAGCTCCTCCGTTCATGGATACATTTGATGTTTTAAGCCAAAAAAGCACAATACTAGATCGATTATCACATTCTTCGGGAAGTTGAACATTACTCAAAACCGCTTGAGTCCAACCATTAACAGTTGACATAGGTGGCACATTGGTTAATAGACTAAAATCACCTCCGTCAACGGAGTAATAAACTGCAAAGTCTCTAGGAGAAGCATTATTATTTCCACTTTGTTTGGAAGACAATTTAATATTGGTGAACCCTAATGTAGAAAATTCGACTTCCCAGTAATCATTTGTAGTGGTTGGATCATCATTCCAACCTGTTGAGCTAGCGCACTTATCAAGTCCTCCACTTGCACCAACCACAGTATAAACTGGATTCGCAACATCTGTAGGAACCGTGATCTTTTTTGTTAAGTTAATAGCAACTCCTCCATCCGCAGTAGCATTGGCAGATGCACTTGGGAATGTCCAATAGACAACATTAGAAACTGGGGCAACCAAAATGTATCCTCCTTTAGTTCTGGAACCCGTGCCATTTGCATTGGTCGAATTTAGGGAAACATCATACAACCCTGCCGCAGAATAAGTGACTGAAGGCGGATTTTGCGTAGTAGAAGAGACCGGTGAACCTCCTGGCAAAGTCCAAGCCCAAGAAGTTGGCGTGGGACCACCTGTGGATTGATCGGTAAAATTGATAGTTGTACCAGGAGTAATTTCCGTTTGACTTGCAAAGAAATCAACATCTGCCACATTCGTCAATGGTTTATCCAAACAGAATTCAGGTAAAACATACAATGAAATATTATTTCCATATTTTGATTGATAGGTAACCCAATTGGCTCCATCCAAACAATATGCTGTATTGACTCTACCTGCAGCACCTGTTCCAACGTAGCAAGCAAACGTATCTAAATTAGCAACGGTAGGTAATTGGAAACCAACAAAGAATGTACTTCCAACAGATACAGGCTCAAAATCGATGTAATTAACCATTCCTGCATTCAGATCTTTAACAAGTACATTTTTAGTTCTCAAAATTGTTCCTGGAACCCCTGCATTGTTATCCCAAACAGTAAAAGTAACATTTGTAGTTCCACCCACAACCATTGCAGCACCAACTCCAACAGCCATTGATTTCACTTTACCTGTTAAATTTCCAATGGTATATTTATCTGCAAAAGCAGTAACAGTTGTGTTTGTATAACCCGGTAAATATCCTACAGAACCAGTAGGAGCTCTATAATACGATAACCCATCGGCATCATTCACATTAGAATCAAAGCTACAATCGTAGAAAACATGAATATAATCTGTTTTTGTGGTCGATACAAAGCCATTTTGGTTAGTAACGGTAAGCGTTACTGGATAATATCCATTGGCATTGTAGACAATATTGGTCGGATTTTGTGCGGTAGATGTAGCAGGAGTCCCTCCAGGGAAACTCCATGACCAAGACTGAGCATATTGCGAAAGATCTGCATAGCTAACACCTTGACCTGGACTCACTTTTTTACTTGTAGTTGCAGTAAAATCAGGCACTGGCATTTCATTCCCTTGGGCAACTCCTTCGAGGCAAACGTCATCAATTTCCCAAGCGTATCCACAACCAGCTGAAGTGCTCATATCCTGGGTGCTTTTGAACGTAAAACGGACTTTTACATTCGTTTTACCCGCTGCAGCACTAGAAATATCTAATCTCACAATTTCAGGATTATCTGAAGTAGCATTTTCTGCATAATCCGCATTAGCAACATATCTTGTGGAAGTAACAAAATTATCTGTACTCACATAAACCAATGTGCTATCATAAAATTTTCTGTAAAATTGTTCAAACTTAAGAATCACTGTTCCAAAAGCCGAACAATTCTGTCCAGTGGTATTGGTGATGCTAGCCCATTGGTTTCCCCCGCATAAAGCATCGGAATCAAATAAAGCATAATTTCCTCCCGAAGAAGAGAGAATTTTCCCAATACTAAAGCCACCAGTTGGAGCCGCTGCAGTAATTACCCAAGGATTTGGGAAACCACCAGAAGTGGACAATGCCCAATTTGCAGGTGTAGTAAAATTATCACACCAAATGGAGGTTGGTGGAACACCTGCAACCACGGTAATATAACCTACTTTTTCCTGACTTTGTGTCCCTGCAAGTGCAGTGTATGTAGTCAGTTTCACCTTAAAAGTTCCCTGTGTCTGATACACAATATTTGTAGGATTTTTCACCGTTGATGTGGCAGGAGTGCCGCCTTCAAATTCCCAAGCCCAAGAAGTTGCACTTGCTGTAATATCTGTATAATTAACCGACGAACCCACGTTTAACGTAGTTGGAGCTCCATAAAAATCAGGAAATCCATTGAATGGGTCAAATCCATTCACCGAAGTAGAACCTGCTGATATCGGGTCTAACCATGGTTTCAACTGCTTGTCAGAAGTTGTACCCGCTTGATCCCAATGATACCATAATTTACCATAAATATTAGTACCACCAGTATTGGTACAACTAGAGTTACCACCCGATAATGTACCCACAACTACTTTAGCTTGGTTAAACAATGGAGAACCAGAAGATCCACCTTCTGTAACACCATGACCATTTGTTGTTGCAACCCAAGTTACATTCCAACCTGAATTTGCAACAGCATTCAAACCAATACCGCCATTAAAATAAGAAGGAATAGCACTGGATGTATAGGTTGAAATCTTTTTAACATCACCGGCAGGATGATGGATTCCAACCCCACTAGTTGCAGCAGTTGATAAGCGATTCCATCCATTATAATAAGGACCATAAGATTGTGGAGGAGTTGAAGTAAACAATAACAATGTAAAATCCGAGCCTCCATTAATTGGACTGTTAGATTTCATTGTACAGCCTGTCATTGTTTTGTAGGCAGGATTTACCGTCCCTGCACAAACTGCCTTTTCATAATTAAAATAGAATTGCCATTGCAATAAATCCGCAGCAGAAGCATAAGGTTCTGGAGTAGGAGCATCGGGCGTTCCATAGCAGTGAGATGCAGTTAAAAAATAGGGTGTTCCACTATTGTTAGTGGTATTAATTAATGTTCCGGAACAGTATCCATAACTAGATCCGTTTTTAATAAAGATTTCGGCAACTCCTTTTTTTTGCGTTTGCCAATTATTACCTTCTGTACAGTTAACATCTACTTCGCAAACATCAGAAGCACCATAACTCGGACCTTTTGAAGGATCAAATTTGACAAGGAATGGAATTTCTCTATATACATACGCAATTTCTGAAATATTTATAATCGGAGAATTGCCCGAAAATGGTGAATTATCAGAAGTAATACGTGTTCCATTTACCGTTCCTCGAACGGGAGCGTTTGGATCATTTTTAGTTTTTCGAATTAGAGGTGCATTATACTCAAGATATACAGTTTCCCCTTGTAATAATTCAGTGGAGAATTTCTTGTGAGGAGGATTGTTTGAACTAGTATACGCACCAATTATTTGTGTGCGTGCCTCATTATATAAAAACAATTTACCACCTTCTGGAATATAAAAATCATCGTAATAAACCGCAATTGCTTGAGCTCCTGGAGAATTCAACTTTAATCGCCAAATTCTGCTACCGTCGGGCATGTCTGTCCAAGTTCCAGAATTCGTCATATTCAACCCAACTGGGACTGAACGACCGACCCAATCTGCGCCAGTTCGCGAAGCATCTTCAACCAACGCTGCATTTACATCAATGCCTGGCAACTGTCGAGCATCTATCACATTGTTTATCTGTGACTTGTAAGTAAAACTTGATGGAAGTCCGCCTTCACTTGGTTGCGAAAATGCAACACTGATGTTCATCAATATTGAAATAATGAACATGGTAAATAGTAAAAAGACTCTTTTCATAATTACATTTATTAATTTTTATTCAGATTATATAATAATCGCAATGACTTAAAACAAAAGTCATATACTACTATGATTCAATTATTTAAAACAACACAAAGTCAACGAGAATAAACTCGTCAACAATAACTCTAATAAAAATTTGGATTTTTCCACTTGCCCCCTTTTGTCTAAAAAAATAATCCCCATTTGTTTAGCTTACATCATAATAAATATTATTTTCATAAAATATTTAAGATAATACAATCGACAAATATACATAATATTTACAAAAAATAATCAAAGAATGTAATTTATACAGATTCTAAACATATCTATGATTCAGAGAAAAGAGATTTAAAAAAATACTATTCAAGAATTTACAATCTATTTAGCGCAACATAAATTTATTTTTCTGCCCTTCTAATTTTAAAATATCATTAGGAACTTAGCTATTTTTAATTATGTAATTTTTAAAAAAGCACTAAACTCCTTGAAAAGACAAGAAACAAAGGCAATCAAATCTCAAAAACAAATCACCAATATATTTGTTGATATAAATAAAAAGACAAATATGAGACAATCCTTAACATTGATAATTTTTATCTTGACATTGTTTCTTACAAACTGTAGTTCAAACATAAACAACGCACAAAAAACAATGAATTATAAACAATTAACACCAGAAGAAGAACGAGTAATCGTAAATAAGGGAACAGAAGCTCCGTTTTCGGGGAAATTTGTCACCTCAAAAGAAGATGGAAGCTATAGCTGTAAGCGCTGTGGATCTATCCTTTTTTCATCCAACAGTAAATTTGAATCAAATTGCGGATGGCCAAGTTTTGATGATGCCATAAAAGGAGCCGTAAAAGAACAACTTGATGCGGATGGAAGTCGGACAGAAATTGTCTGTAGTAATTGCGGAGCCCATCTGGGCCACGTATTCGAAGGCGAAGGGTTTACTCCAAAGAACACAAGGCATTGCGTAAATTCAATATCGTTGGATTTTATTCCAAAAGATATTCCCAAAAATCACGACACTATTTATTATGGAGCGGGCTGTTTTTGGGGTGTTCAATTTTACTTAGCCAAAGCAACTGGCGTAGTGAGTACAGACGTTGGATACATGGGTGGTTTTACCGATAATCCAACTTACGAAGAGGTTTGCAGTCGTTCAAGTGGACATGCCGAAGTGGTTAGAGTAATTTTCGACACAGAATTAACTTCCACCGAAACACTTACAAAATTATTTTTTGAAATACATGATTTTACGCAAGTAGACAGACAAGGACCTGACATTGGCGACCAATATCGTACTGAGATCTTTTACACCAAAGAGAATCAAAAATCAGTTGCTTTAGAACTGTTAGATGTACTAAAAGGAAAAGGGTTCAAACCCGCAACCAAACTAACCTTTGCACCAAAATATTGGAAAGCAGAAAACTATCACCAAGATTATTATAAGAAACAAAGAGGACAACCTTATTGTCATATTCGGAAGAAAATCTTTTAACTGGAAAAAAAGTGACGGGGTAACGGAGTAACGGGGTGACGGAGCGAAGCTCGTCTAGAAAGAGTGATGAATTATGAACGTTGAGTGATGTTTGAGCAAAGCTCGTCTAGAAGCCAGTTAACAGTTAATAAGAGTAAAGCTCGTCTCGCTTCGCGCCAGTATCGCTTTGCGCTCTTCTCTTTTCACGTAATGTCTTTTCACAACTCAGAAATACCAAGTCCTCCGTAAACTTCGGACTCGCTTGCGCATCATCGCTTTGCGGTCACCCCGTTACTCCGTCACCCCGTTACCTTCTTCCATCGTCGCTTCGCGGTCACGCGTCACTCGTTACTCGTTACTCGTCACTACTTCTTAAAAAACATCTACTTCGAAGTATGATGCATTTCAATCACCGTTACTTCTGGTGGGACTCCATAACGCGAGGGATAACTTACGGTTCCTAAGCCTGTGTTGACATATAAGTAACAATCGCGGTTGTTTATCTTCTCAAAATATAAACCTGCCCAATATTTTTGGATGATAGAAATAGGACTAAAATTCATCACATTATTTATAACCGCAAATTGCATTCCGTGGGTATGACCCGAAAGAGTAAGATCAAAATCTGTATTCTTGCGTTGCAACTCTTCCCAATGGGATGGATCGTGCGTGAGTAATATTCTGAATTTTGAATTGGTGACCTCTCCCACTGCTTTTACAATGTCTCCTTTGGACTTAAACCGTGGATTGTTACTCCAATTTTCCACCCCAATGATTGCAATGGAATCATGATTGGAGTTGACAATATAATCATGTTGATTGCACAAAAGTTTCCAATTTGCCTGTTTAAAAACATCATACAGTTGAGTCATGTTATCCTCTTTCGCTTGAGGTGTTTTCCAATTAAGATAATCACCATAATCATGGTTTCCCAAAATAGCATAAACACCGTACTTTGCTTTTACCTTTTTCATAAGTGGAATAAAAGGGAGTGCTTCGGAAGAGCGGAAAGTGACTAAATCACCAGTAAACATAACCAAATCTGGCTTCTGGTTATTGATTACATCTACGGCTTCTGAAAATGATTCCAAATTTAACCAGCTTACAAAATGAATATCAGAAATCTGAACTATTTTCAACCCATCAAACGAAGCAGGCAATATTTTACTTTCAATTTCTACCTTATTTATATGAATAGTATTGTTGTCCACAAATCCGCCCCACAAGAATAGGACAACAAAAAGCAGGGAGCTTACCACTCCTGTCCATACAATATACTTATCGCGTTTTAAAACCACAATATGAGTCCGATACGAAACTCGATATCGACGCAAGTGCAACATCACATATCTAGTAAAATCAGCAAAAAGCAGGAACATTGCAAAAATAAACTTTACAATAAACGACAGCATCACAATTCCTGAAAACAGATAAATATATGGATTCAAAAATGCAACGTATCCCAAAAACAGGACTCTAATCATGGATAATAGCAAAAAAGCGGAAGGCACCCAATAAAGGAAGACTAAAATCTTTTGCAGAATCATCCGTTGCGAAAAAAACCAATTTCGATACACTCTCCAGATGTAATAATCGCTGATAAAAAAAACGGCAAAAAGGGCTAATCTGGTAATGTTCTTTGGAAAAAAAAGAAACACAACCAAAATCATCAGCAAAATTGAAGCTGTCAAAATCATTTTAAACCAATGATTTGTAATAAAATTAGGTCGTTTGGTCATAAAAAATCTTTTTTTTCTATTAATAACACCAATATTTGCTATTTTTGTACAAAAATAACGATATTAAATTACATTTGATTTTTTTTAAATAGTAACGCAACCAAATATCACATTTTTTTGTCTTTGCTTAGTATAAAAAAACAAAATAAGTTAATCTAAATCCCGTTTTCGAAAAAGTAACCTTTGATCTTAAAATTTATTACCTATGAAAAAGTTAGTTATTATTTCACTTGTCCTATTTACATTCTCAACTGGAATATTTGCTCAAAAATCAAAAAAATCTGGCTACGAAATCAATGTTTCCATCCATGGTATTTCAGACTCAATGTTATATATTGCCAACTATTATGGAGCCAATCAGTATCTAAAAGATTCTGCCAAAGTGATTAAAAACAAACCAGGTTCGTATACTTTTAAAGGCAGTGAACCACTTTTGGGAGGAATTTACATCATTGCAACGCAGAAAAAAGCAAAACTCCTTGAAATAATCGTAGACAAAAATCAAAAGTTTACAATTACTTCAGACACCACCGATCTATTAAACAAACTTACCTTCATAAATTCTCCCGAAAACGAAATTTTCTACAGCTATATCCGCCCTTCTGCAAAATTTCAACAGGAGATGGCTAGACTTCAAAAACAGTTGAAAGAAGCCAAAGCAGCAAAAAATGAAGAGGGGATTAAAACAGTAGAACTTCAAATTAAAGAGAAAAACAAAGAGAACGATACGTTTACCAAAGATTTTATCGCAAAAAATCCGACTTCATTGATGAGCAAAGTGCTTAAAGTAAGCGAACAAATTGAAATTCCAGAATTACCCGTTAAAGAGAACGGAAACTCCGATTCCACTTGGGGTTGGACATATTACAAAACTCATTATTGGGACAATGTTGACCTAACAGACGATCGATTATTGAGAACTCCAGTTTTTACAGGCAAATTATCCACTTATTTCACGGGCGTTTTAGTCCAAGATAACGACAGCCTTATCAAAGAGGTCGATCTGCTTATAGAAAAAGTTCGTCCCAACAAAGAGATGTTTAAATATGTAATTTGGTGGGCAACAAATCATTACGAAACAAGCAAGGTGATGGGACAAGACGAAGTATTCGTTCACATGGCCGAAAAATATTATGGCGGTTACCAATGCGATTGGGTAAATCAAACCGTAGTTGACAACATGGTAAAACGAGCTGATCAACTTAAAATGACACTTATTGGCGCCAAAGCTCCCGAACTGATAATGCCAGACACCAACAATGTATTTATCTCTAATTACAGTCCACGCACAAAATACACAATCATGTGGTATTGGGATCCCGATTGTGGTCACTGCAAAATTGAAACTCCTAAACTTAGAGACTTCTACAATGCACAAAAAGATTCCCTTAGCTTAGAAGTATTTGCCATCTCGACAGACACCGACTTGGCTCGTTGGAAAAAATACATCATCGACAACAAACTTACATGGTTAAATGTAGGCGGAAATACCGCAAACATAGATTTCCGCAAAGTTTATGATATTTATAGCACACCTGTAATGTTTATATTAGATGAGAACAAAAAAATAATTGCAAAAAGACTTTCCACAGACGACCTACCAGACTTTTTTAAGCAATACAAACGAATGATGGAACATAAAAACAAAAAGTAAAAAAATAACAGGAAGTTTTCCAAATTAAAAAAACAAAAAAAATGCATTTTTTTATTTGGTAGTCCAAAATAAAGTTGTAAATTTGCACTTCCTAAAGCTGCGGATGTGGCGTAATTGGTAGCCGCGCTAGACTTAGGATCTAGTGTCGAGAGACGTGGGGGTTCGAGTCCCTTCATCCGTACAAAAGAAAAGACTGCCTTGGCGGTCTTTTTTCATTTAAAAACATTTGGGACGAGAAGATTACTCCAATTTAATCAGGCGTGAGTTTACGAACGATCTGATTTAGTTGGAGTTAACCCTCGATTATGAAAACAAAAAACAATAATTTTAAAAAAAACAACAGAATCGGGGTCGATCCCGAATTAATCGAGATTAGATTCCGATGGATCAAAACAATAACTTTCAGAAAAAAAAAATCGGAAACTTAGCTCGAGTTATTCGGGAAGTCCCTTCATCCGTACGAAAAAAAAGACTGCTTCAGCGGTCTTTTTTCATTTAAAAAAATACAAAATCGGGGTCGATTCGGAATTAATCGAGATTATAAATCATCAAATTAGTCCATAGGAATTTAATATTCACTCAAGGTTCACATATTTAAGAAAGATGAATTAATATCCTGAAATTTAAGTAGATATATTGTTTTCTTTGTCTACCTAATATGCTGGTAGATAAATGTCTTTTGTGGCATAGCTGAAAGTCCTTTATTTCGAAGATGTTGTTTTTTTGCTGTGTCACAAAGTACCACAAAGCGATGCGGTGCGATGCGTTGAGCCTGTCGAAACGAGCCTGTCGAACTGGAGGCACAAAGTTTCACAAAGGGGAAAAAAGAACACAGAATTGTAAATCATTAAAATAAAGCTCCACAAAACTGCAACAAATTATTGATTGCAAACGTAAAAAGCCCAACAAATACTCATATATTGACTTTCAAAAAAACGACAATCATGAAAGAAGTTTTAGTTAAAATCGGAGATCATTTAAAAAAGATAATGGGCAATTACTGGCTTTTCGGAATTGCGCTCATAATGCTTGGAGGCTCAATATTGTTTCAAGTAAAAATTGTCATTGATAGTAATTATGGAATAATGCTTGGGTTTATCGGGATACTGGCAACTTTTATTGTGGTTGGGAACTATGCACAGGTGATGGCAATCAAAGCTGAATCAAAAGATGAATTAATCAAACTCAATATAATGATAAAAGGCCTTGAAGGGTCTCAAAAAGAGTTAAAAAACAATTTAACTGAATCTCAAGGTCTGTTTTATTATAGCTTAGGAGTTTCTTTTATTTCAAAGGATGATTACCCAACAGCTCTTAACGCTTTTTTAGATGCGTTAGACTTTTTCGTAAAGAGCAAAAGTAATAGTAAAAGCAAAAATTTGGAATCCTGCATTCTTAGCATCGAAAGCCTTTGCTCATTTAAAAAGTTTAGCAAAGAAGATTATAAAAAAATTGCTGGTAATGAAAAAATAAAAAAAATAAAAAAAAATTGTCAATCAATTGAAGCGTATAATGAAATAATAAACATTGAATCAATTATTAATGATGCTTTATCTTTATAGCATCTCGCACTATGAGATTGACAACAAATTTAACCTTTATTTTAATATACCCAAATGAGCCAACAGCCTTTTTACCATTGGAACTGAAAATTGTGAAATTTCTAAGTTTCATCAATCTCTTTTCTTTTTGATCCGGATAAATAATTCTGGTTTGTTACAACCTTCTTCCCTGATTTCATTTCCAATTGTTTCCGAGCATCGCCGGCAATTTTTCCACCAGCTTTTGCTGCTTTCTTATTTTGCAGAAATCCTTTAGGGTCGGTATTTATCACTATTTCTTTTGTTGATGCTTCCCCTAACATCGAAAAAATTAATTCAAGGTCTGTCATGTGATCTCTCAAATTTTGACTCTTTAATCCTTTAAATTCTTTATATTCTGATGGTGTTATTCCAAAAGTCGCCTTAGATATTTCTGCTGTTAAAATTGAATATTCAATCTTCTCTTTAATTCCTCTATTTTTCCATTCTTCTGTCAACTCTTCTCGAATTGCGATACTGCGCATCCGTTTTTCAATCCAATCATCGGAATATCCTTTTAATTTATATAGTTCACGAGTTCTTTGAGTTGCAAGTTCGGGATTCTCAATTTCATCAAGTCTATCTGAACCAACTTGTGCAAGCCATAATTTGAATGGTTCAGCTTTAGGAGATGGGATTGATTGAATAATCCTTAATAGCCCATGCGCATTCGCACAATTTAATTTTTGTTTTCCTCCAATAGTCTCAATCGAAAGGGGGGTGACAATTTGTCCCCACCCTTCAGAAAGCTGAACATCGCGCTTTCTCATTTTTTTAATATAATCCGTCGGATTTGGTGTATCAGTTAAAACCTGAACTACATCTGCAATAACAAAATACCATTTTTGGTCAATTTCATTCCAAGTTGTACGTATTTGTGCACTTTCAAATAGTTTTATATTGCTCATAAATCAATATTTAATTGCGATAAATCATTAAAAATCTCACTTGTTTCTACGACAGTTCTTTTATTCATGTTTCAAGAGGTTATTTTTTAATTCCACAACAAATTTAACTATTATTTTGACATAACCAAATGATTCAATGGACTTTTTACAATCGCCATTAAAGATGAGAGAAGTGCAAAACTATAAAAGTTATAAGTGTGAAATGTGAATGAAGAGTTTTTTACATCACCCATTTCCGATAGGAAATCACCTCAATCACCTTTCCATCTTTTTCGAATCGATCATCTTGATCAAATGTGATGATTTTTGCGGATGTAACTCCAAAAAA
>JBBRGJ010000083.1:0-13877 GCA_038240835.1 Bacteroidales bacterium
ATTCAAAATCTTTCAATAAATCATCTAGCAATTGCTCTTGAATAAGACCTGGAAGGCCTTTGAATGTGTCTTTAATCTCTTCTATTGATTTCATTTGGTAAAGTTACATATAATTGCTGACATTATTAGAACTTAGCCAAAATTAGAAAACTTTTTTACTCATAAATTCGCCACTTCAGGATTTTATGTGCGTGCAAAAAGTGTCTAAAGGAGACCATTAGTACGCCTATTCCGTATTTGGTGCTTCGGCTTAGGTTGATGGATGATGCTTCGGGGAAGTACTTTGTGGGACAGGTGATTTCGGCAATCTGGTATCCTTTCATGAAAATTTGAGATAAGATTTGATTGTCAAAGATAAAATCATCGTCATTGTCCGAAAAATTGATGCTTCTTAATACATTTGCTGTATATGCGCGGTATCCAGTGTGATATTCCGAAAGTTTTTGTCCAATCATTATGTTTTGAACTAGGGTGAGAAATCGATTGGAAAGATACTTGTAAAAAGGCATTCCCCCTTTAAGAGCTCCCTTTCCCAAAATTCTCGAACCCATTACAACTTCAAAAAGTCCGGCATCTAAAATGTGCACCATCGACGGAATTAGTTTCGGAGTATATTGATAGTCAGGGTGTAACATTACAATAATGTCTGCATTTAATTCCAATGCTTTTTGGTAACAGGATTTTTGATTTCCACCATACCCCTTGTTGTAATCGTGAGAGATAATATGATGAACTCCAAGGCGTTTGGCTACTTCTATCGTGTTGTCGTTGCTGCAATCATCTACAAGAACCACCTCGTCTACCAAATCGAATGGAATTTCGTTCCATGTATCTATTAATGTCTTTTCGGCATTATAAGCCGGCATTACAACCACGATCTTCTTATTGTTTAGCATTTGATTTCTTTCTCCATATTAGTTTGCCATCATCACTATAATCTATTTTTTGATTATCAATCAGCCAATTTATTACTTTTATTATTTTTTGATCATTCAGATGGTCAAATTTTTCAATTAATTCATCTACTGTCAACGGTTGTTTCCTGAGCAATGGTTTTATTTCATTTGTAATTGAATCAAACTCATATTCACTCATCTCTAACTTGTTGCGTTGCAAACAGATGTCACATTTTCCACATCTTTTAGTATTCTTTTCGCCAAAATATTCCAACAGCAATTTGTTTCTACACTTCGTTCCACTGTTGATATAACCGGTCATTGCCTCTAACCTTTTTTGAGCGTTTATTTTTAGTAGTTGATAATTTTCGGGATCAAATTGTAGGTTTTTAGCCTCAAAACGAGCTTGTCGAAAAATCATTGTTGGTTTGGTGGTTTGAGGATCGTAAATTAAAACATTTAATTGTTCTAATTTTTTTAAAGTATTTATAATGGTTGCTTCATCGGTGTCCAAACGTTTTGCAATATCTGTTTCGCTGATGCGAGTAAAGTCGTTAAACAAACCACCATACGATCTGAGAATCATTTTCAGAAGTTTGTCGTAGCCTTTGTGCGACACTTGAAAAGCATAAAACTCTTCGTTAGAGCGGTGGATGAAAATTCTAGAAGGTTTATTTATTTCATCCGTAAGCAAAACTATATCTTGTCGCTCTAAAAATTTGATGCAGTTTAGGGTGATGATGGGATTAAAGTTATAGTTTTTGCAAAAATCAGACAAGTCGAATGGATGTTGCGTATAGATTCCCGAACCAACAGGAATTTGGTAATAATTTCCGAGCGCATGATACACATTACGAATTGTATTTAACTCGGGATATGATTGTTCAAAATTTTGTTGAAGATCTAATAAATCAGCATTTTCATAAAGCAAAATAGCCCAAGCCTCCTTTTCATCGCGACCGCCTCTTCCGGCTTCCTGAAAGTAAGCTTCCATATTATCTGGAATATCAAGGTGAACCACAAACCGAACATCCGATTTATCAATGCCCATTCCAAAAGCGTTGGTGGCAACCATGATTCTTTTTGTCCCTTGAATCCATTCGGACTGCTTTCGATCACGATCTGCGGGAGATATTCCAGCGTGGTAAAACTCTGCAGAGATTCCGTTTCTATTCAAAAAAGCTGCAATGTCTTGAGTTTTCCGTCTGTTTCTAACATAAACGACCGCTGATCCAGGCATTTTTTGTGCAATTCGTATCAACCGATTCAGTTTATTCTCTTCTTTTATGACAAAGTAGGTGAGATTCGTTCGTTCAAAACTTTTTTGGAATAAGTTTTTCTTTTTGAAAAGTAATTTTTCCTGAATCTCTTCAACAACACTCGTGGTTGCTGTAGCCGTAAGTGCAATGATAACCGCCGAAGGAACAAACGTTCTAACGTCTGCAATTCGGAGGTAAGGCGGACGGAAATCATGTCCCCATTGCGAAATACAGTGAGCTTCGTCAACGGCGATTAATGAGATATTCATCATTTCGATGTTCGACTTAATCAAATCCGTTTCTAATCGCTCGGGCGAAATATATAAAAATTTTAAATCCCCATAAACCGCTTGACTAATCACGTTTTTGATTTCGATGGGATGCATTCCTGTGTAAAGAGCAGCGGCTTTAATTTCCCGTTTATTTAGATTTTCCACCTGATCTTTCATCAGTGCAATGAGGGGCGAAATAACCAAACATCTGCCTTTCATGGCCATTGCCGGCACTTGAAAGCAAATAGATTTACCACCACCCGTGGGCAACAAAGCAAGCGTATCATTTCCCGCTAATACAGAGTTGATAATCTCTTCTTGCAAGGGTCTAAACTGACTATGTCCCCAGTGTTTTAGTAAAATATCATCGATTTTTTCCACAGAATATTTAAATTAGTACTCAAAGATAAAAAAATTAAGTTAAAAGTCGTACCTTTGCACCCAATTATATTATTAAAACGTTCATGACAGATTTTAAATCATTGGGGTTAGACCCCAGCATCCTGAAAGCCATTGAAGAATTAGGCTTTGAAACACCAACCCCAATTCAGGAAAAAGTAATTCCAGTTTTGCTCTCCAATGCTACCGATGTAGTAGGATTAGCGCAAACAGGAACTGGAAAAACCGCAGCTTTCGGACTCCCCGCATTACAAAAAATCGACATTAAAAACACTGCAACTCAGGTGCTTATTATTTCTCCTACCAGAGAATTATGTATGCAGATTTGCAGAGATTTAGAAAAATATTCAAAATACATGTATGGCCTATCCGTAGTAGCTGTATATGGTGGAGCTAGCATTGAAGTGCAAGTGAGACAACTCAAAAGAGGTGCTCATATCATTGTTTCTACTCCTGGTAGAATTTTCGATTTACTTAAAAGAAAAAAAGCAAATATCTCGGAAATCAACACTCTGATCTTAGATGAGGCAGATGAAATGTTGAACATGGGATTCCGTGACGATTTGGAAGCAATTTTAGAATTTGCTCCCGAAAAACGCCAAACGTTATTGTTCTCGGCTACCATGCCTGGTGAAGTTGCTAATATTGCAAAAAAATTCTTAACCTCTCCAATTGAAATTTCTGTTGGAAAGAAAAATCAAGGTGTTTCTACCGTGGATCATAAATATATGATTATTCACGAAAGAGATCGTTACGCTGCACTTCGTCGTGTAATCGATTTTTATCCTGGATTGTATGCATTGGTTTTTTGCAGAACTAGAAATGAATGTCAAACTGTTGCCACTGGCTTAATGCGCGATGGTTACAGTGCAGATACTTTGCACGGCGATTTGTCGCAAGCTCAAAGAGATTATGCAATGTCACGTTTTCGTTCAAAAGGAATCCGTATTTTGGTTGCTACCGATGTAGCTGCTCGTGGATTGGATGTGAACGAACTTACGCACGTAATCAATTACAATCTTCCTGACGATCAGGATATTTATATTCACAGAAGTGGAAGAACTGGCCGTGCTAACAATAGCGGTATCTCTATTACTTTTATCAACATTAAAGAGAAATTTAAGATTAAATCTCTCGAAAAAAGTACAGGTCGCGAGTTTGTTCTTACTCAAGTTCCTAGTGGAACTCAAATTTGTGAACAACGTTTGTTGCATACCATCGACGAAATGTTAGATGCTGAAGTGAATGATACTCAGATTAGTAGTTATATTTTAGCTTTTGAAGATAAATTAGAAACTCTCGAAAAAGATGAAATTATCAAACGTTTCTTATCGGTTCAGTTTAATCATTTTTATGATCAATATAAAAACACACCCGATTTAAATGTGAGAATGGACGGCAGAGGACCTAGCGCTGATAGCGATGGTTTTATTCGTCTGTTTATAAACATTGGCCGTTTTGATGATTTTGACAAAACAATGTTGAGCGATTATATCATTGATGTCACTAAAACTCAAGTTCAGTTTAAAGAGGTTGATATGCGTGATAAATTTTCAATCTTCTCCGTGCAAGCGGATGTTGTGGATGTTGTGAAAAAAGCAATCTCTTCGGCAGTTTTTGAAGGACGAAAATTGCGTTGCGACGAAATGGACAGAGACAACGACCGCCAAGGAAGAGGCGGAAGTAGTGGTGGTGGATTCAACCGCAGTAGATCTGGTGGCGGCGGCGGATATAGCCGTGACAGAGGCGAACGCAGTAGTAGCTCAAGCAGAGACAGAGGTGGTAGTTCAAGCCGCGACAGAGGTTCAAGCGGTGGCTATGGTGGCGGTGGAGACAGAGACCGTCGTAGTAGCGGTGGTGGTTCTTATTCCGGTGGTGGCGGTGATCGTCGCTCAAGTGGCGGCGGAAGTCGTTATTCAAGCGATTCTAGAAGTCGCGGTGGAAGTGGAAGCAGACCTGACCGTAAATCTTCTGGCTCACAAAGCGGATTTAGAGGCAAATAGTTTAAGCCTTCATCATAATATTTCCAAAAAGCACTTTCATTTATTTGAAGGTGCTTTTTTTTCGCCTAGTTCTAAATTTTGAGTTTTATTTAAAAATATGATGAATCAAGATTATGGCAATTCTTGAGTTTAATGTGTTTATAATCCGTTGTTTAAGATACTTTTGAATTGTTTTTACTTGAAAAACAATCAAATATTCTGGACAACGGTCAATGAAAAAACAAATAATCAATTCTCGTTGAGTTTATTCATTGTAAAAATACTCTTTGGATTATGGGAGATGCCCATCGGCTAATATTTATTTTTATATTTTAAAAAAATGATATATTTTTATGATACCCCATTATTTTTAAAAATCCCCTAAGAATTTTTCATCAACAGATTCTATTTTTAATTATTTCAGCATTGAGTCATATTGTAAGAAGTTGCATTCCCATATTTTTCCATACTTATGTCAACGGAAAGTATTATTCGTGGCTAATTACCGATGGAATAGAGTAGGGAAGTCCCCTTCATTGATTCCCTTTAAATTGGTTATTTGTACAATTACTCTACTATATTTGAAATATTCAATTCTCGATGAGTTAATATTTATGGACTAAAAGTAGGCGTTATTTGTGTTTACATAAGTGAATTACAAATGTAACATATGGAAACATATGTGAATTAACAAGGTGTTACAATTGTAACAATGACGGAAACACTATACTTTTACAAATGTAACACATGATAAACATTTGTAAACCAAGAAATTTTCTGAAATCAGGTGTAAAAGTATATAAAATAAGACTATATCATTAATATTCAGTACTATATGATACCTATATGTAGTCGTACTTTAAAGATATGGGTCTATATCAGATATAATATATAATAGATATGAATAGTTTCTAAGTATATGATAATCAATTCTATTAATACTATCATATATAGTGAATGTTTAAATATTACTTTATTATTACTATAATTACAAATGTAATTTTGATGAAATTTGCAATTGTAATATATTCTTATTACCTTTGTGAACTATAAACAAGTGTAACTTCTAATATTGTATACAATGGTAAACAGAATTTTAAAAATATTAAAGGAAGAGAATCTTACTGCATCTCAATTTGCAGATTTGATTGATGTGCAACGTTCAAGTATGTCACATATATTATCGGGCAGAAATAATCCCAGCTTAGATTTTGTCAATAAGATATTAAAAGCGTTTCCGTTGATAGATACGGATTGGCTTATGTCGGGGACGGGTTCGATGTATAAGTCAGAAATTCCATTTGAAGAAGAAAAAAAGGTAATACAACCCCAACAAATAAAAAATCAAGGTGCTGATCTATTTGACTTGTTCGATCATGTAATACCACCCATGGAAAAAAAGGATGAAACTCCAATGGGAGATTCTAAATCGGATGATTTGTTCAATGAAAGTAATTTTGTTAGAGATGAAGTTGCTCCTATTTATGCTTTAAGTCCTACAAAATCAACTGATTCAGCGGATAAAAGTGATATAAAGACTCCTTTAGAATCTAATATTCCTGTTGAACCTGTACAATCAACCGTTAAAACGAATTCTCCGTTGGTTGATAATAACCTCGATTCTGATAAAAAAGTGGAACAGATTGTGATTTTTTATACCGATAAGACTTTTTCGGTTTATCGACCTGAGTAGTTTTGTGGAAGGGGTGACTGAATTGGATTTGTAACTTGCAAAATTTCAAACATAACAAGTGCTTCAAATAAATGAACATTGCCAAATTGTATTAGGCTAACTGTTTTTTATTTAGGAAATAGACTTTAAACCAGTGTGCTTACTCTGATTTGACAAACTTATAAGTAAAACTCTTTTTGGAAAAAGCATCTGTAAGGGTTAGATGATAAATTCCAGGTGTTAAAGTGTTTGTAATACTACTTTCAGAGCTGTTTATTGGCGTGCTGTATACAATTTGTCCCAGTTGATTCTTGATCACCATGACTCCTCCCAAATATGTCGTTGGAATTTTTATGTTTACCTTCTCAATGTATGGATTTGGGTAAAATTGAAACTCAGAATCGTGTTTACTCAATACTCCTTGTGGAGTGATTGTAATCGTTTTAGTGATTGAATCCGTTTGGTTACAGCGACTTGTTTTCAACGTTACATTATAGCTGTTATTAGTCAGGTAGGAGTGAGTGGGACTCATTTCAGAGGAATTGGAACCATCTCCAAAATTCCAATCGTAATGGTCGGAAAGCGTGGATAAATTGGTAAAAGCAACGTCTAATCCATTGGTTGCAAAGTTAAAATTAGCCTTTGGATCATAATTTCCAACATTCCATTTTTGCAAACTGTCGTAAACATTTAATTTTGTGGCGTTTCTTATTTGTTGCGCATCGCTATTGCTCAACGATGAATTAAAGGTAATGAGTGTGGGATCTTTGCGGAAAAGGATGGAGTAAAAAGTACAAGCAGCAGCATAAGTGCCAGCTACAGAGGGGTGACTTTCGTCAGATGAATATAACTCAATGGCTGAATTGTTAATCAAATAACGCCAAACCACACTCACCGGTGAAATAATACCATGGTTATCGTTTGCCATTTGCGTATAGCGCAGATTTAGCAAACTATCCATTCCTTCGTATGAGCATACTGGTGGCCATGAAGGACAGTTGGATGCATCTCCATTTTTACGTCCCCAAGTCATATAATAAACCGTTTCGCTACAAGGGTTGTATTGATTTATCAAACTATCCAATAAATGCGCATATGGAAAACATTCAGTTTCTACTTGCGAATTGGGAAAAGAGGGCAGTTGACTTTGCTCTTGCAACACCACAAAATCCCAATTACTCTCCGCAATGTACGCTAACGTAGTTGAATTCTGAGAATGGTTATTAAATGTAGATCCTCCAGGTGTATTGCTCTTGAATTCAATGCTATCACCAGCCGACGAGACAACTTGCGAAACCATTAATGGTAAATTATTAACGGAGGTGTAACTATTTCCAACAAATAAGACCCTTTTTATTTCATTTTGTCCATAAACTGATATTTGAATTATCAGAAATAGAGCAATCCACGTTTTTTTTATCATAATAATAAGTATTTAAAGTAGGACTCTAAAAATGAATAAAAGGTTGTTAGTCTTTAAAACTAAATTTTATTTTGCAATCTTTTTAATCCATCAGTAGCAGGAGAGTAGGATGGATTTATTTGCAAGGTTTGTTTGTAATCAAAAATAGCTTCGTTATAATTTTTCATTCTTTCATACGTTAAACCTCTGTTATAGATTGCATTAACGTTTGTAGAATCGTTTTGAATAGACTGGGAAAAATAATTTAACGCTTCGGGATAGTTCTTTTTAATTTCCAGTTGAATCCACCCGATGTTATGGTTTGCATTTGTATTTTTTGGATCTATTTGCAAAATCATTTTATACTCTTCTAGGGCTTTGTCGTATGCTTTTGTATCTTGATAAAACATAGCAATGTTATACATTGCCTCGGTACTTTGTGGTCGCACATTGAGGGCGTTGTTGTAATAATTCAACGCAAGTTTATTCAACTTTCTATGAAAAACTAATCCCAGTTGGATGTAAGCTTCATAATACTTTGGATCCTGATCCACAGCCAGTTGAAATTCTCTAACCGCTCCCACGGTATCTTGTTGTTCTATAAAACCAAATCCTTTCAAAAGATGTGCTTTTGGATTTCGTTGATCAATGGTTAAAGCCCTGTCTATATAACTTCTTAGTTCGGTATATCGTTTATAGTACAAACTCAATTCGGCAAGTTTCATCACTGATTCTACGTCGTTTGGATTACGAACCAAGGCTCGTTCTAACAAATCTTCTGAAGATTCAAAATCTCCTTTCATAAAGTATATATCTGAAAGAAAGTTGTACCTTTTGCTGTTGTTAGAGTCTAGTTTTAAAGCTTTTAAAGCATCTGCAAAGGCATTTTCTAATTGCTTGTTTTGAATATAATATTCCGATCTTTTTGAATATAATTCGGCATTGGATGGATCTTCATCAATTTTAATAGATAAATCAGCCAACTCTTTTGGAAGATCTTTGTACTTATCTTTCTCAGTTTTATTAGTACACGAGAATGTAATTGCCATAATGATGGCACCAAATAATAGGGTATTTACTAAATTTCTTTTCATTGATTTCTGTTGATATTAATGTGCAAAAGTACGCTTTTATTTCATTCTTTCTAGAATATTTTTTTTACCAATTGTGTCAATTCATCGCAAACAAGTGGGTTTCCACAGATAAGTTCCTGACCGAATAGCCAATTATTCCCACCCGAAAAATCGTTTACCACTCCACCAGCTTCTTGCACTATAAATGCACCGGCTGCAACATCCCAAGGTTTTAGTCCATATTCGTAAAAAGCATCCATTCTTCCACAGGCCACATACGCCAAATCAACAGCGGCCGAACCTAATCTTCTGATTCCGTGTGTCTTTTGCATTAGTATTTCAAGTAATTTCATGTATTCACTCATCTTTGCAAAATCGTGGTAGGGAAACCCAGTGGCTATTAACGAAGATTTTAAATCTTTTTTTGCCGACACATGAATCTGTTTGCCATTTAACCATGCTCCGCCTTCTTTCCATGCGTAAAACATTTCGCCAGTGACAATTTCGTAAACGACACCCATAATCAGTTTATCCTCGTGTTGAAGTCCTACGCTGATCGCATGGGGAGGTAATCCGTGAAGATAATTGGTGGTGCCATCCAAAGGATCAATAATCCAAGTGTACTCTTTGTTTTCGTGTTTCTTGGTGCCCTCTTCTACAATATAGCCTGCATCAAATATTAGTTTGTCTAGTTGTTCTATGAGCATGGTTTCAGCTGTCTTGTCAACGTACGAGACAAAATCATTCAACCCTTTGGTCTCTATTTGCAGTTCCGTAATTTTGGGTTGTTCTTCTTTTATAAACTTCCCAACAGCAATACAAGCGTCTTTTGTGTAGGAACATATTTGTTGTATGTACATGATATCTAGTTTTTTAAAGTTATTTTAGCGACTTCTTTCTCTTCATCTATTTCTAATAAAATCACATTTTGAATGGTGTTGCTGTATTTTTCATCATAAGGCAGTTCGCATTTGATATAGTTATTGGAAAATCCATTCATGGTTCCTTGATGCGACGAACTTTCGAGTAAAACAGGCAAACTCTCTCCTAAATGTTTTTTGTAAAACGACAATGTCTTCTCTTTTGATAATTGATGAAGTCGGTTGCTTCTTATCTTCTTCGCATTTTCGGGTACTTGCTCTTTCATGACTCCTGCTATGGTGTTTGGACGAATTGAGTAGCTAAAAACATGCAATGCTTGAATATCCAAACTTTCGATAAAACGGAACGTATCCTCAAAATCTTCATCCGTCTCGCCCGGAAATCCCACAATTACATCCGCTGCGATGAAACAATGAGGCATGACTTTTTTTGCTTTTTTCACACGCGAAGCAAATACTTCTCTCAAATATCTGCGTTGCATGAGTTTTAATATTTTATCGTTGCCCGACTGGAGGGGAATATGAAAATGGGGCATCAATATCGATGATTTTGCCACTAACTCTATAATTTCATCGGTTAATAAGTTGGGCTCGATGGAGGAGATGCGCACTCTTTCTAGTCGTGGCACCTGCTCTAATGCTTTGAGTAAATCGAAAAAAGATTCGCCGTGTTTGCGACCAAAATCACCCACATTCACACCAGTTAATATAATCTCTTTCATGTTGTTGGCCACAATTTGAGTTGCATTTTCAATGACATGACTGATTGAATCGCTTCTGCTTTCGCCCCGGGCAATGCAAACGGTGCAATAACTGCAATGGTAATCGCATCCATCTTGGACTTTTAAAAACGACCGAGTTCGTTCGCCAGAGGACCAAGAACCATGAAAATCCATTTTTGAAGGTGGATTTATTTCTGTAATAGTCTGGTTTTTATGTAATAACTCTTCTACCTTTTGAGCAAGCAAAAACTTATCACTACTACCAAGGACAATATCAACACCTTCGATGATGGAAAGTTCTTCTGGTTTTAACTCCGAAAAACAACCAATAAGTCCAATATGAGCATTTGGATTTTTGCGATGTGCCGAGTGAATCAATGTTCGACACTTTTTTTCGGCAGTTGCGGTAACCGCACAAGTGTTGATGATGTATATGTCTGCAACCTCTTTAAAGGATACTGTTTCGTATTTATCCACATCAAAACCTCTAGATATTGCCGATGTTTCACTATAATTTAGCTTGCATCCCAATGTGTGAAATGCAATTTTTTGCTTGTTCATTAGTTTTCTAATATTTATTACGTTGCAAAACTACTACTTTTTAATGGAAAAGCTAATTTTAAGCATTGATTGAGGTAAACAAAAAATCAAACCAAAAAGTCTAATTATATGATTTTTACTTTTATCCAAATATCTGTATTCCGCCCTCTGTCGTCGGTACACGATATTTTATGATTTCCTGCAGTGGGGGTAAAGAAAACTCGTTCGGTAACTTTTGCTTGTTGAATTAATCGATTATTGATGTACCACCACACTTTTTTTACGGTATTATCGGCATTGCATTTAAGCATCAGTTGTTGGTTTTCTCCACTGATTAAAATATATTCCATGCCGTCGCCCAACGAGGTAATGGTCGGGGCTAACGTGTTGAAAATCCGATTACAAGCGGGATTGTGCTCAGGTATTTTATTGTAAGGGCGTTTCTCTTCTTCAAAAAAATTGACCAATTCGGGAAGATAATTGGGGTAATATTTGGTTTTATATCCTTTAGAAGGAAGACACGTTCTGCAATACGACATCGTCTCTTTTTCGTTGACATAGACCTCTTTTAAATGTTCACACCGTTGGTAAGGTGATACTCCTGGAATGTAGTAGTCGATGGTGGTATTGGTGCAGAAATCGGAGGGAGGAAGTCCGCTTTCCGAGCATACAATTCTGAAATCTATTGTTTTAGGCGGTGCAAACCATTTCCGTTCTTGAGTGATATCGATGGCGTTGAATAGTTGAAAAAGGAGTGGAGTTGCAATATGTGCTCCCGTTAGTTCTGGCGTTCCAGTTCCGTCAAAATTGCCAAGCCAAACGGCGATGGTATAATCACGGTTGTATCCTACACTCCAAGCGTCTCTTCGGCCGTATGAAGTTCCTGTTTTCCATGCAATTTTGGGCAATGAGGTGCTGTTGCTCCACATCATTGGCATATCGGGACGCTCCAGTTTGGTGAGATTTTCGGTGATTAAATAAGAAGCTGCCTCGCTAATAAGTGGGGTGGGATTTCCTGTTTTTTGTCCCTGAATAAACCGACTTGGAATGTACACTCCTTTGTGCGCAAAACTAGAAAAAAGGTTGCACAATTCTTCTAATTTAACGCCACATCCTCCCAAAATAATGGATAATCCAAGCTTGTTGTGATCTAACTTCACTCGGCGGAATCCAGCTTTTACCATCATGTTTATAAACTGATTAATGCCATAATCATTTAATATTTTCACCGCCGGAATGTTTAGCGATTGCGCCAAAGCATGCTCCACTGTGACCATTCCACGATACTTTTCATCATAATTTTGGGGCGCATATCCATCAAAATTTATCGGAACATCTGCAATCATCATTTTTGGCGTAATAAGTCCCTTATCAATTGCCAGTGCATATAAATAGGGTTTCAATGTACTTCCTGGCGATCTAATAGCTTGCACTCCATCTACTTGCCCCGAATTTCGGTGATTATGAAAATCAGCGGATCCAATGTACCCAACTACTTCGCCTCGGTTGTTGTCCACAATCATCACGGCTGCATTGGTAATGTTCATGTATTGCAACGATGCGCTGTAGTTTTTAACCAGTTCTTCCGATTTATGTTGAATTTCAGCATTGATGGTGGAATGAATCTCCAGACTATCGGGATATTTTTGAATCAACCGCCACGAAAGATGGGGCGCATCCATTGGTCGCGACTGTCGTTCGAAATTGAGAGGTTCTAATTTTGCATCTTCGATGATTGAATTTTCAAAAATATGTTCCTTTGCAAAATAGGTTAACCAACGATTTCGTTCACTATTTAATCGCCCCAATTCAGCCCCTGGTTTAATCATATTCGGATTGTTGGGAATGATAGAAAGAGTCACAATTTGCGCCAAACTAAGGGTTTGTGGTTTCTGATCGAGATAAAACCAAGCTGCTGATTTCATCCCTTCAATGTTTCCTCCATAAGGTGCTAAATTGATGTAAAGTTGCAATATTTCACGTTTAGAAAAGTGCCATTCTAACTGAAAGGCTCTGAATATTTCTTTAACTTTGCTTAGATAAGTCCGTTCTTTGGGTTCAAGAAGGCGAGCTACTTGCATTGTAATGGTAGAAGCACCCGAAGTTCTTTTTCCGCGAGTTATGTTGTTGAAAACTGCACGAAAAATGGAGAATGGATTAATGCCAGGATGTATCCAAAAGTATTTGTCCTCTTTTTCCACCACTGTTTTTTGTAAAAGGGGAGTGATTTCATCCAAATCACACTTCATCCTCCATTTATCATTGCTGTTGAGGGTTGCAAATAATAATTTGTTATCCGATGAATAGACCATTTTTGAATAATCATCTTTGATGTTTAATGGAAAAATAAAGTCTAAAGCAACAAAGAAGAGAAAAGAAAAAATAATCGTTTTCAAAGTTGTTCGAATCCATTTGGGCCTGGTTTTATAATAATTGACCCCATTTTTCACATAACGATGTGAGAGAAGTTGATTCTTAAATGGAGACAATCTCTTTTTCAAAAAATCCAAAACCATGGTCGTGAATAAAACCACTTTGAAGAGTAGCTTTTGGATAATTAGAACTACTTTTTTTGAAAACCCCATTTTTTTGTGATATTACTTTTGTGCAAATATATTTAATATTTTCGATTGCTTTCTATTATATGACTGTCCGTAATCAATACCAAGTATTTTTTATTGAAGCCAAAATCAACCTGTCCGTTAATTTGTCCCCAAAATAACGTCGGTTAAATTTGTAACAGAATTCATCTAAGTAGTTTTGGACATACTTATCATTA
>JBBRGJ010000084.1:0-13709 GCA_038240835.1 Bacteroidales bacterium
GAAATGGCTGTAGTCGGGAATGGGAATGCAATTGCCCACCACCACTTTGATGGTATCGCGAGTTTCTTCAAATTTAAAGTCTTTTTGCACTAAAATATACGTAGTGGTTTGGGTGGGGCTAACGGTAATACTTCCAGTTGTGTCCAGCAAATTCCCATTACCATCGAACCATTGGTAAAGGTATTCGGCACGACTGGGATTGCCCAACCGGATAGTGTCGCCAGCATAAATGCACGTATCGTTGCCTAAAACGGCAGGATACACCGGAGTGCTATCTGGATAAACGGCAATGTCATCGAAAAAATAATAATTTGACATAGCAGAAATAGGATAGCCATTTACAATTGGCTGTATCATGGTTGAATGGGTTTGATATGTTGGTGTAAAGTTGCCAATTATCAGATATTGCTCGGTGCCCGTAGCTATAAAACTTCCCTCTATTTTTACCCAATTTACGGTATCGGTAATAATATTATAATCGGGATTAGAGACTTGCGGATGGAACATATAATGACTTGGCAAAAGACCTACCCAATGATCAAACATGACCAACGTGTCGGAAAAATAGGCTTGAATTTTATCGATACCCCAAATGCTCGAATCCTGGAGAGAAATATAGAAAGAGATCCAATAACGTTGCCAAGCTTGCAATTGATGTTTTAGTTTTACTTGCATATATTCCTTGCAAAAATAGATGTCTAAAGTATCTAAACCATCATGCAAATATAATCCAGTCATTCCACTTCCGGTTCGAGGTTTTTGTTTGCCAAAAAAACTATAAATATAATTACAGGACAAACTTCCACAATTACAATTTGAATAGGTACAAGTATCCCATGTGTCTGTACTACCTCCCTGAAATATTGTGCTTTGCCAAGGAGGGTTATTTAGCAATGTGGGCATACTATGACCATCACTATAAGGGCACACAATATGAACTTCGAAACTTGGATTAGGAACCAGATTTTGAGCTGAGGAAGTAATATTTATTGATAAAATAATTGCTAAATAGCAAAACTTCCCTGCTTTTGCAGGGAAATGTTTAAAACCAAAACTGTGAGCTATATTTGAAATGAAGCTAAAGTTTGTATTCATGATTTTGATTTTTGGTTCTACAAATATAGTTTTTTTTTGATTCTCACACACTTTTACTTTTTCAAAAAGTCATGAGTTCGATTTTCTTTGTTTGCCCCAGCCAGTTCGACCACGCCAAGTCGTGGCAAGCAACGCTCACTACATCGCCTCAAGGGGACAAAAAAAATCATATTATTCTAATATGCAGATATTCAATAAGTTAAGTGCGAAAATTTGACTTCCTCCAGCTGACGGATTGGGGCAAAACAAATTTTCACACACTTTGGGTTTTTGATTAAGCTTTTGAATTGATTTTCATCACTTTTTGCTCCGACCCTCGATTCAAATAATTATCAGCGAAGCCGGATAATACTCGCCGTTTTCTTCCAAAGACTAAAATAGAATCGAATAAAAAAATAAAAATTCAACACAATCTACTTTTTTTGTAACTTTATAGATTCAAATCAGCAATAGAAAATAGTTATGTGTGGAATTACGGGAGTTTATAGTTTTTCGGAGCAGGGAAATGGGTTTCTCAATCAGGTGGAATTGGCAACCAATGCCATGTTGCATCGTGGACCCGATAACCAGTCGGTGGAGATTTTTCCCAATGCCTCTCTTGGGCATGTTCGGTTGTCGATTATCGACACGGATGCTCGGGCAAATCAACCGTTTAGTGAAGAGACAGGACGTTACACGATTGCTTTTAATGGAGAAGTGTTTAATTTTCAGGAGATAAAAAACAAACTAATTTCAGCAGGTCACTCTTTTTATACCACCTCCGACACCGAAGTGGTGTTAAAATCATACATAGAATTTGGCGTGGATGCACTTGCAATGTTCAATGGATTTTTTGCTTTTGTCATTTTTGATCATTCTGAAAAAACTTTGTTTGTAGCTCGCGACAGAATGGGAATCAAACCTTTTCATTTTTACTTAGACGAAGATAAATTTCTTTTTGCTTCGGAGATGAAAGCACTTTTAGCTTACGCTATTCCCCGAAAAATTGATTATTGCACACTCTATCAGTACTTGCAACTCAACTACGTGCCAGCGCCTTGGAGCATGATTGAAGGCGTGCAAAAGTTACAACCAGGAACTTGGATGAAATTTAAAGGAAATAAAATAGAAAAAGGCATCTATTACGAAATTCCGAAAACAGATTCTCAACAAACCTATACTTATTTAGAAGCTCAAAAAGAGCTAATTCGTCTCATGGATGCTTCGGTAGAACGCAGATTGATTTCGGATGTTCCGTTGGGATCGTTTTTGAGTGGCGGAGTGGATTCCTCTATTATTGCCACCATTGCTTCCAAAAAAGTGAATCATTTAAACACTTTTTCAATCGGTTATGCCGACGAACCGATGTTCGACGAAACAGAATATGCCGAAATTGTGGCTAAAAAAATTGGCTCCAATCACCATGCGTTTAAATTAACCAATTCTGATCTGTTTGGCTCTTTGCATCGCGTATTGGATTACATCGATGAGCCATTTGCGGACTCTTCTGCGTTAGCGGTCAACTTACTGAGTCAATACACCAAAGAGCATGTTACCGTTGCGTTATCAGGCGATGGAGCCGATGAGCTATTTTCGGGTTACAACAAGCATGCAGCGGAATTTGCTGTGCGACAAGGTGGATTGAAAAATCTTATTGTTAAAACAGGTGGACCTCTTTGGCGAAATCTTCCCCAATCGAGAAATGGAAAATTCTCCAACCTATTTCGTCAACTCAATCGCTTTTCGGAAGGAATCAACCGGAGCAATACAGAAAGGTATTGGCATTGGGCATCCATTAACAACGAATTAGATGCAAAAAATCTACTAATTTCTTCTCCCGATATGCACGAATATGTAAATCGAAAGGACGAAATATTGAAACACATTGCTGGCGATTCCTCGTTCAACGAAGTACTTTATACCGATTTAAAATTAGTATTACAAAGTGATATGTTGGTAAAAGTAGACTTAATGTCGATGGATCATTCATTGGAAGTTAGAACTCCGTTTCTGGATTACACCTTGGTTGACTTTGTCGCCAAACTTCCTGTGGATTTCAAAATTGACAAAACCATCAGAAAGAAAATCCTGCAAGAGACCTATAAATCTGCTCTTCCTGACGAAATATTTAATCGTAAAAAACATGGGTTTGAAGTCCCTTTGTTGAAATGGTTTCAAACCGATTTAAAAGAATTAATCACAAACGACCTATTGTCGGAAAAATTTATAACAGAACAAAACATTTTTGATATTACACAGATCAACTTACTTAAAAATCGACTATTTTCCTCTAATCCAGGTGATTCGGCTTCTAAAGTTTGGGCAATCATTGTATTTCAACATTGGTGGAAAAAATATATAATGTAAAAAATATAAAACAAAGCATCTTTTGTTTGTGCAAAGTTGTCTTAATTAGACAATTTGTGCAAATATGACACAAACCAACACATTGTTATTACTAAAATTAGCTCTTATAGCAAAAAAATGGGAGGAAAAAAATGACTCGAGTATTACGTATAATTAATCGATTTAATTTGGGAGGACCTACTTACAATGCAGCTTATCTGACCAAATATTTAGAACCAAAATATGAGACCTTACTTGTAGGAGGCGCAAAAGATCCTTCGGAAGCAAATTCAGACTATATTGTTCGCAATCTTGGAATTAATCCTACCATTATTCCCGAGATGCAGCGCTCTATCAATGTGCGTCAAGATTGGATTGCGTATCAAAAAATAAAGAAAATTATTCAAGATTTCAACCCAGACATTGTACATACCCATGCTTCTAAAGCTGGCGCTTTGGGACGTTTGGCTGCACATAATCTCAAAGTTCCTGTAGTGATTCATACGTTCCACGGGCATGTGTTTGATGCTTATTTTGGATCTGCTCAAGCTAATATTTACAAAATGGTGGAGCGAGTAATGGCAAATTATTCCACTAAAATAATTGCAATCAGCGACTTGCAAAAAGATGACTTAGTGCAGAAATATAAAATCTGCGGTGCAGATAAGGTAAATATCATAAATTTGGGATTTGACCTCAGCAAATTTCAGGACAATCAAGAAGAAAAAAGAGTAGATTTTAGAACAAAATATCAAGTCGCCGACGACGAAGTTGCCATTGCTATTACCGGCAGATTGGTGCCTATAAAAAACCACTCCATGTTTTTGGATGTTGTGAAAAAAGTATTGGAGAAATCGTCTAAAAAGGTAAGATTTTTCATCGTAGGCGATGGCGAAGAGCGATCAAACATTGAAAGCAAACTCACTCAACTCAACATTCCATATTGTGATATTTTAAAAGGATTTGAAGTTTGTCCCGTTACACTAACCTCGTGGATAAAAGACGTAGATGTGGTGAATGCTGGAATTGATATTGTGGTATTAACCTCGCTCAGCGAAGGAACTCCCGTAAGTTTAATTGAAGCACAAGCATCCAACAAACCCATTGTAACCACCAATGTTGGCGGTATTTCCAACATTGTAGTTCCCGGAAAAACTGCCTTGCTGGCAGAAACAGACGATATAGATGCATTTACAAATCACCTGCTCTCCATCATCGAAAACAAAGAGTTACGTGAAGAGATGAGTACTCATGGATGGGATTATGTCCGCGAAAAATTCCACTACACACGATTGGTCAACGACATGGATAAACTTTATAGCGAACTGTTAATGGAGGCAAAAGAAAAGAAATCGAGGCCGTTACAAAACTCCAAACTCTGCGTTAATCGAAAAATTTAAATTACTTATTTACACTAGTAAACTAAGTATTTAAATTTTCCAAAAGCCTTGATTTTGAACCTTTGTAACACTCTCAAATCACACCGAAGTGCACTTCGTTAATACAATAAAAAAGAGCAACTTGAATCCAAGTTGCTCTTTTTTATTAGAAAGATATTTTACGGGATTAGTATCCCAATACATCCTTTGTAGTCAGTTGTTTAATTTTACCGAATTGTTTAAACTCATTCATTTTTAAATCTTTCTTATCGCCAAGAATTAAAATAATGCTGCTTTTGTCTTTCAATTTTTCCTCTTGGAATTTTTTAACATCCGCAATGGTAAATGTACCCATCTTTTGGTAAATATCCTTACGAATATCATAATTCACGCCCATTTTAATGTTCTCCTCATACAAATCAAAAATTGCATCTTTGGTCACACGTTCGGTGCGAAGACGTTGAATGATAGCATCTTTCGCCAATTGGAAAGATTTTTCGGAAGCAGGCATGTTGTTAAGTAGATCTTTAATCGCTTTAATCGCTTCAATTACTTTGTCGTTTTGAGTAGCAATGTACGACAATGAGAAGAAAGAGTATTTTAAATCAATTGGTTTTTGATAAAGAGACATGGCAGTATAAGCCAATGAACGAGCTTCGCGTAACTCTTGGAACACAATAGAGTTCATGCTTCCACCAAAATACTCATTGAATAAAGCCAATGAAGGTTCTATGTTTTTATCATATTTTCCACCTTTTGAAAGGATAATCACTACCGCTTGTCTAGCATTGTAATCTAAGTGATATACAGTTGGCTTGTCGGTAGACTGCTCAGTATATACTTTCGCTGCTGGAATCGTTTTAAAAGACTCTGGTGCTTTGTGGTGCTCGTTTAAAATAGAAGTTACCTCATTCAATTTAGAAGGACCATAATAATAAACACTATGAGCGTATGAAAATAGATCCTTAATCATCGAGATTAATGTGTTTGATTCTAGTTTTCTTAACTCTTTTTCTGAAAGAACATTTGTGGTTGTACTTGATTTTCCAAAAAATCCATAGCTGAACAAAGCTGATTGCAAACGTTGTTGATTTTTCTTATTGTCTTCGCGACTTTTAATAATGCTTTCAACCATTTTGTTCATTGCTGCTGTATCTGGTTTTACATCTTGAATAAATCCTTCAAACAGATCTAACGCTTTTACAAAATTAGTATTCAACCCTTGAAGAGTCAATGTAATTTCGTCTCTTCCGGTAGACATGTTCCAAGAACAGCCTAGGCGATAAAACTCTTGAGTTAATGCCTCTGGAGTGATATTTGTAGTTCCTAAAAACTTAATGTAACTAGAAGCAATTACCCATTTTGTGTCGTTGTCAGCACCCATTTTAAATTTATAGTTCAACGAAAAAGTATTGTTTTCTTCGTTGGCAATGTAATAAACAGGGATTTTATTCGCCAAGGTAGATTTTTGAATTGCTTGGTCGAAATCTACAAATACAGGTTCAATTGGTTTAACGAGTTCTGCAGATGTTTTTATCTCTTTTAAAAAGTTAGATTCCAACTCACGGTTGATAAAAATAGGGGTAATTTTAGGTTTCTTTACCTTTTTAACGGTTTCGTCTTTCCCTACTTTTTTGTAAATCACCACATAATTGTTTTTTAGATTTGCATTGGCATAATCCACAATCTGTTTTTTGGTGATTTTTGACAAACGATCTAATAAAGTCACTTTGCGTTCCCAAGAAACACCACTGGTAAATGCGTCCACCATGGCCATCGCTCTGCTGCTATTGGATTCGTATTCTTTAATTTCGCGAAGACGTAAATCGTTGATAGCAGCTTCCATAAGCCACTCTTCGAACTCGCCTTTTTTAACTAATTCCACTTGACTCAACAACAATTGCTCAACCTCTTCTAGGGTTTGACCTTTTTTAGGTTTTCCCGACAACATCAAAAATGAATAGTCAGCCATCATGCTTGGACTTGAACCAGCACCGATGCAAGCTTGTTTTTTGTTTAAGTTCAAATCGATTAAACCAGCAGTTCCATTAGTCAGAATCATATCAATGAGTGTAATCATATCTGCATCTGCAGAGTTTGCACCATCAAATTTCCATGCTAATGTAATGTTTTCGGCATCTTGACCAAATACATCTTTTTTAACTATTTCGGTTGCAACTGGCTCTTTGGTGAATGTAAATGAAGGCACTTTGGCCGATTTCCATTCGCTAAAATATTTGTCGATGGCTTGAATTGCTTCATCTGGATTAAAATCGCCCGAGATACAAATTGCAGCATTGTTTGGCACATAATAGTTTCCATGGAAAGTTCTGATGTTTTTCATCGATGGATTTTTAATATGTTCAGCTTCGCCAATGGTTGTTTGAGTTCCATAAGGGTGATGTGGAAACAGACCTTTCAATAAGTTTTCGTATACTTTTCTACTATCTTTCGCTAAGGTCATGTTTTTCTCTTCGTAGATGGTCTCTAACTCGGTATGAAAAAGACGGAAAACGGGATCGATGAATCTATTTGCTTGAATTTTTGCCCAATTTTCTAATTGATTGGAAGGAATATCTTCTACATATACTGTTTGATCCACTGATGTAAAAGCATTGGTTCCATTAGCGCCAATCGAGCTCATCAGTTTATCGTATTCGTTTGGAATGGCAATCAGTGATGCTTGGTACGAAATACTATCGATGATGTGATACAACTCTTCACGTTTTTTCTCATCGGTTGTTTTACGATAAATTTCGTAAATATCTGAGATTTGAGCAATCATTGGACCCTCTTTTTCCCAGTTGGAAGTTCCAAATTTTGAAGTTCCTTTAAACATAATATGTTCAAAGTAGTGAGCCAAACCCGTTGTTTCGGCAGGATCGTTTTTACTACCTGCTTTAATTGCCACGTAGGTTTGAATTCTAGGAGCATCTTTGTACACCGACATCATCACGGTAAGACCGTTGTCGAGGGTGTAAATTCTGGTTTTCAATGGATCGTTCGGAACCAATCGATAATTGTACTGCTTTTGTGCATTTACTTGAAAAGTAGAACATGCTAAAGCAATGATTAATAATAGTGCTATTTTTTTCATTCTTATTTATTGTTTTGTTGTTTTGTTTGCAAATTTACGATTTTTTGATGGATCTGAATTTAATCTCTGTCAAAATCAATAGGCTGGCAACGATTAGGTGTTGACTTTTATATTAAAGGGTTTAAAAATCAAAAGCCCCCTATAATAAGGAAGGCTTTTGATTTTTAATGTGTTTTATATTACTTATCTGCTGGTAATAATGTTACTCTAACAAAGTGATCTAATTTGAAAAGCGACTGAGCTGCTTTTTGAAGATCTTGAACAGTAACCGCATTTACTCGTTGAACAAAATTGGTAACATTAGTGGTTGGATCGTTGTAAAAATCTAGGTTCGCAAGTTTGTAAAGCCAAAAATCGTTCGTTTTTACTGACGTTTCGCGTTCGCGCAACATTTGCTCTTTTACTTTATCCAAATCAGCTAAAGTAGGTCCCGATTTTTGAATATCCGAAATGATGTTTCTCATGGCTTCTGTAATTTTCGCTTCCATGGTAGGCGAACAACTAAACATAGCCATAAAAGTGAACGATGTTTTAGGATATTTTTCGAGTTGTAATTGAATTTGTGGAGAGTAAACGCCACTCATTTTCTCACGAATAATCTCAATTGCTTTGATAGAAACCACCTCTTTAATCATGTTTAGGTGTAAGTTGTTTTCGTCGTTCCATACGTAATTTTCGCTCCAGATAATTCCTAACATTCCTTTGTCGTCGATTCCTTTTTTAATGGTAAAATCAAGAGATTTCTCTGGGAATGATTTGTAAACATCTTTAAAGGTCTCTTTTCGGCCTGTATTTGGCAAGTTAGCGATGTATTTCTCAATAAATGGAGTAATCGATTCAACGGTAAATGCACCTACATAATAGAAGGTAAAATCTCCAGCATTGCTAAAACGGTCTTTGTAGATACTCCATGCTTTTTCGAAATTAGCTTTGCCAATAAATTCTTCGGTTGGAATGGCTACTTGGCGTGGATCGTTTTGATTAGATGCTTTTAACAAGGTGTCGATGAATGCATAAAGTGGATTGTTGCCCAATAATTTCATTTGATTTTTCATCTCTGAAGATACCGACTCAAATGCTTTTGCATCTTTTCTAGGTTGGTCAAAATAAAGGTAAGTAAGTTGGAAAAGATAGTCTAAATCTTTTGGAGTAGAACTTCCACTAAATCCTTCCGAAGTTTGATCTAAGAATGGACTGATGGAAACTTTTTTGCCTTTCAATTTTTTCTCTAACTGGCTGTTGTCAAATTCACCAATACCAGAACGATCAATGACAGAAGTTGCTAAAAATCCGGATGGATAATCGGCTACATCTACCAAGCTAAGTCCACCTTGACTTTTCGCATACATTAATATTTGGTCATCTTTGTTGGTTGTTGGTTTTAAAACCACTTTCACATTGTTTGACAATACTAATTCAACGGTTCCAAGTTCTTTATTTTCAGTTTTTGAAACAATTTTACCAGGAGCTAATTCTTTGCTAATCAAAGGTTCTACTTTAAAGTTATCTACATAAGGAGTTACTTTTTTAAGAGATGCATCGCCTAAAATGGCAAGTATCTCTTTTTCTGTTGGAACATTCACGCCTTCTTTATCTGGAGTGGTAATTACAACAACCTGATTCTCTTCGGTTAACCATTTTTTTGCCAATAAATTTACCTCTTCTAAAGTGATTCCACTCATCAGTTTTTCGGCAAATGCAAATTCTGTTTTGCGGGTAGGAATAGGTTCTTGAATTAAGAAATGTTGAACATAATCAGAGCAATAGTTTGCTGATTCGTTTTTGTCAGCTTCTTTCAAACGACTTTCTAAATTGCTTAACGCCTCTTCTTTAGCACGTTGAAGTTCTGTTAATAAGAAACCAAATTGTTTCAATCGTTCGTTTTCTGTAATCAACGCACGCATCGCTTCTGTAATTTTATTTTCTTTGGGTGATGCATAACACATGTAAGCTTCCATGGTTCTAGCCAAAAAGTTTCCGTAAGAAGCATCTGCCGCTACAAATGGACAGTCAGGATTTTGTTGCAACTCGCGCAAACGGCTGCTCATCATTGAGTTGTAAAGATTGTTGATTAACTTTTGACGATAATCGCCAATGGTTGCATTTGGAATTGCTTTGTGTTTGGTGAAATACAACAACATGCTTCCAGTAGCTTCTTTATCAGTAACAATAGAGATTAAAGGCGCTTTGTTTCCGGCAACATCATGCGTCACTTTTGTTTTTGCATTTGCAGGATTTTTTAATCCGCCAAAATATTGTTTAACTTTTGCTTCTGCTGAGTCTAAATCAACATCACCTACCACAATTACTGCTTGTAAGTTAGGACGATACCAATCTGAGTAAAACTGACGAATGGTTTCGTGTTTAAATTTTTGCAAGTTTTCCAATGTACCTATGGGTAATCTGTTGGCATATAAAGAGTTGTAAAAAGCAATTGGAAACCATTTTTTTCTCATTCTATCATCCGCACCTAAACCCATGCGATACTCTTCGATGATTACACCACGTTCTGCGTCTATTTCGTCAGAATCCATGGAGACAAATTGAGCCCAATCTGAAATTACACGGTATCCATTTTCTACAATTGCAGGTTTATCCGAAGGAATTTGCAACATATAAACCGTTTCGTCAAAACTTGTGTATGCGTTGATATCCGCACCAAATTTCACACCGATAGATTGTAAATAGCTTACCAATTCGTTTTTTGGAAAATTCTTAGTTCCATTAAAGCACATGTGCTCTGTAAAGTGAGCCAAACCTACTTGCGCATCTGATTCTTGCATAGAACCAGCGTTCACAGCCAAACGAAGTTCAATTCGTTTTTCGGGCAACGCATTTTTCCGAATATAATAGGTAAGACCATTCGCAAGTTTCCCAATTCTTACTTTTTTGTCCACAGGCATTGGAGCCTTTAGATTGAGGGGTGTTTGGGCAATTGCCACTCCCGTAAAGAGAATGGAAATCCAAAGAAGAATAAATTTTGACGTTCTCATTGTTTTTGTGTTTGTTATAAAATATCTAAGTTTAATCGTTTTTTTAATTCGTAAAGTGCCTGATTGTCATCGGCCCACATTGTAAATTGCTCTTCACTGGTGATGTATTTTTTCTCCACATTCACCGTCTGCACATTGACTACTATTTTCACATTCAGCATGAAATTAGAAAGTTTCTTTTGTAAAAACCCGGTAATATTTGCACGAACATCGATCACTTCCTTCTCTTGAACTACGTTTTTAACCTCTATCACCACCGAAGAAGTTTCTGCTTCATACATCGGCGTGGTCTCTTTCAGAATATTTGAGATGATCAACGAACTCGAAACCGCCTCCTCGATACATTGCGCCCAAACCTCTTTTATTTTGTCTATGTTTACCTCCAAATTCTGAGGCAGATTTGGCTGAGAAGTTGCCGTGGAATGTAATTCGTTTTTAGTATTTGTGGTAGTTCGTTGTCTAGATTTTATCGAAATAAGTCCTCCGCCAGTCGTTTGGGTTTTGGTAAACTCTGGTGCGGGCACTACCGCCTCGGTATGAACTGTTTTGTGCTCTAATGTTTTTAAAGCAGTCGTTGGAGCCGCATTTGGAGCCGTTGGAGCTGATGAATGAGTGTTTGCAGATGGATTTCCAGATGCAAATGGCGCTGGAGTGGCATCGTACAAACGGCACATTTTCAAAATAGCCAACTCTATGCTTAATCTTTTATTGTTGGATCCTTTGTATGCATAATCGCAATCGTTGGCAATCTTAAGCAACTCTAGCATAAATGTATATTTACACTTTTTAGATTGGTCGGCATACTTTTTTTGAAGCGATGCAGTGGTTTGCAAAATACTGATTGTGGAAGGATTTAAGGCGACAATCAAGTTACGAACATGCGTACTTAATCCGCCAATAAAATGTTGCCCATCAAATCCACTGGCAAAAATTTCATCCATCAAAAGCAATGACTGATCTATCTGTGCTTCGGAGATGAAATCGACTAATTTAAAATAGTATTCAAAATCTAAAACATTCAAATTGGCAATCACATCCTGATAGGTAACATTTGCGCCCGAACAACTTACAATTTGATCGAATATACTCAAGGCATCACGTAATCCACCATCGGCTTTTTGGGCAATGATGTGTAATGCGTCTTCGTCGATGGTTATGTTTTCCGATTTTGCCACAAATCCTAAATGATGAATGATGTCGTCGTTGGTGATTCGTTTGAAATCAAAAATTTGACATCTCGACAAAATTGTAGGGATAATTTTATGTTTTTCGGTGGTTGCCAATATAAAAATTGCATGCGCAGGTGGCTCTTCCAATGTTTTCAAAAATGCATTAAATGCGTTGGTAGAGAGCATATGAACCTCATCGATGATGTAGATTTTGTATTTTCCGCCCTGTGGAGGAATCCGAACCTGATCGACTAACGAGCGCATATCGTCCACACCGCTATTAGAAGCAGCATCCAACTCGTAAATATTCATCGAAGCGTTGCTGTTGAAATCTTTACAGGATTTACACTCATTGCAAGGTTCAAAATCTTCGGTTAAATGCTCACAATTGAGCGCTTTGGCCATGATACGAGCACACGTAGTTTTACCAACTCCTCTCGGGCCTGTAAACAAAAAGGCTTGTGCAACGTGATTGGTGCGTATTGAATTCTTGAGGGTATTTACAATTGAATCTTGGCCCACAACGCTGTTAAAGGTCGAGGGACGGTATTTTCGCGCGGATACTATGAAATTTTCCATTTTAATGTAATAATCTAAGGTTTGTTTTTAGCCCCAAAAATACAAAGATTCAACGGATATTTGCCGTTAATTTTTTATAATTTACAATGTTAACAATTCTTATTGGATTGCAGATTCTTTATTCGATAAAAATAACTTTTTACTCGATAAAAGTGCATTCTAGGAAGTCTGGAAAGGGAAAAAGAAGTGACGATCCCGAAAAATAAATCCGCCGCGGCGGATTGATTTTTATTATTTTTTTGTGGATCCTCGAAAAAAAAAGATCCGCCAGTTGGCGGACTGTTTTTTCGGGAGTGACGCGAGAAGCGACGATGGAGGAAGAGTAACGGAGCGTTCCGAATTTTTTCAAAATTCGTGGATCTACGAAAGCTCGTCTGAAGAAAAAAGGTTCATGGTTTAACAGGTAAAATAAAAAGTCAAGGTGCAGAGCACCGACATCTTTGTAACAATGAAATCATCATGAAAAAAAAAGGTGCAGCGCACCGACATCTTTGTAACAGGCAAAAAAACCAAAATAGAATCCCCATAGGCAAATAGCGGCATAGTCCAACTCGGTTTTATTCGTTACCATGCATTAAAAAAAATAGCAACGTCTTAATAATTAATCTAATATTGGATAGATTTTTATAGATTTGTGAAAAATTAATATAATGGCTGAATCAGAGATTAAAATACACCAAGCAGATGATGGACAAACCAAAATTGATGTAAAGTTTGATAATGAAACGGTTTGGTTGACATAGAAGCAAATGGTTCAGATGTTTGATAAGGACTCTGATACAATTGGGCTTCACCTCAAAAACATATATCAATCTGGTGAATTAGAAGAATTAGCAACTACCGAGGATTCCTCGGTAGTTCAAAAAGAAGAAAAAAGGCAAGTACAACGAAAAACAAAATCACCATTTGATGAATTACCTTAAATCCGCAGAAAAGTTATGAACAAAAGCGGTTAAAACATTGTGTATAAGTATTTTACACAATGTTTTTCCGCCTAAAAATTTCACCTAATTTAGTGCTACGAAACAAAATAAATTGATTAAAATTTTCGGCATGAAATTACAAAAAATAT
>JBBRGJ010000085.1:0-13538 GCA_038240835.1 Bacteroidales bacterium
GCTGTTTCGTAACACAATACAGCTGGTGCTGCAGGTTGAGTTCCGGTGATGTCATAATCACAAATACCTGCGTTCCAAGTCGCTGTTTGATAACATAATACTGCTGGCGCTACCGGTTGCGTTCCTGTGATATCATAATCACAAATACCTGCATTCCATGTGGCTGTTTGATAACATAATACAGCTGGTGCAGCGGGTTGAGATCCAATGATGTCGTAATCACAAATACCTGCATTCCAAGTAGCGGTTTCATAACAAAGGACAGCTGGTGCAGCAGGTTGAGCTCCAGTGATGTCGTAATCACAAATTCCAGCATTCCAAGTTGCAGTTTCGTAGCACAATGTTGCTGGAGCAGCAGGTTGCGTTCCGGTGATATCGTAATTACAAGTGCCTGCATTCCAAGTAGCTGTCTCGTAACAAAGTACAGCTGGTGCTGCAGGTTGAGTTCCGGTTACATCATAATCGCAAGTTGTTGCATTCCAAGTGGCAGTTTCGTAGCACAATGTTGCAGGTACAGCAGGTTGAGTTCCAGTGATGTCATAATCACAAATACCTGCATTCCAAGTCGCTGTTTCGTAACACAATACAGTTGGTGCTGCAGGTTGCGTTCCAGTGATGTCGTAATCACAAATTCCAGCATTCCAAGTCGCTGTTTCGTAACACAATACTGTTGGTGCAGCGGGTTGAGATCCAATGATGTCGTAATCACAAATTCCTGCATTCCAAGTTGCTGTTTCGTAACAAAGTACAGTTGGTGCAGCAGGTTGAGTTCCAGTGATGTCGTAATCACAAATTCCAGCATTCCAAGTCGCTGTTTCGTAACACAATACTGTTGGTGCTAAAGGTTGCGTTCCAGTTACATCGTAATTACAAGTTCCAGCATTCCATGTGGCTGTTTGATAACATAAGACTGTTGGAGCAGCAGATTGATTTACAGTCACAGACACAATAGCAGTAGTTGCACACTCACCTGTATTCGGCGTAAATGTGTAATTGACATTTCCATTTGCAGCTGTACTAATTGAAGATGGACTCCATGTGCCTGCAATTCCGTTGTCTGAAATTCCTGGAAGTGATGCAGGAGAAGCACCTAAACAATAAGCAGAAGTAAAACTGAATGTTGGAATTACATTTGGATTGATCACCACAGTTGTTGTCGCAGTTACTGTTGAACCACATCCACCAGCAGGTAAAATAGTATAAGTTACAGTGTATGTTCCTGCAGTACTTGTACTTGGCGTAATTGCTCCAGTAGATGCATCAATGGTGAGTCCGGCTGGAGATGCAGTATAAGTGCCCCCTGTATAAGTGCCTGTTCCAGTTAAGGTAACATTTTGTGAAGCTACCACATTATTGCAAAACGGATCGGCATAATCGATGGTAGCAGTGGGGCAGGAACAAGAATTTACTATGATGGAGACATCGTCTGTCAAGCTATCGCATACAGTAGTGGATGTCCAAAGAAAAGTATTAGTTCCTAAAGTCATTCCAGTAACCGTTGTGGTTGGATTGGTAGCATCCGCAAATATCCCAGTACCAGCAGTTACTGTCCAAATTCCGGCACCCACAGAAGTTCCAGCCAATGTGGTATTTGTGAAACAGATTGACTGATCAGGACCAGCATTAACAACCGCAACCCCAGAGTTTGCATTGATGGTATAGTTGCATTGATCACCTGCATTTCCGTCCATCATCATATAATAGGTTTGACCTGGCACTAAGCCGGTGGCGGTTAAAGTAAAACTTCCGCCATGCGAACCATCAGACATCGCACAGGGGGTCATCCTGGTCAGCGAGGTCCCATTGTAGCTAAAAATTGCAGCTTGTATCCCATTAACACATGAACCTCCAATAGGTACGGTAAAATTAAAATCGGCGATGGCATCACTTGCCACAAACTTAATCCATGAGTTATTTTCGATGGAACCTAAAAAGTTTAATGCAGATGGGCAACCACCTCCAGATGGGTTCAAATCTGCTGGAAAATCAGGATTATAGGTGGTGGTATTCCCGCAATAGCCATTCAAATTGCAGACATAGGGTGCTGCTCCAAACAGGTCTGATGCATCAGGGTTTGCGGAACAATTTAGCGGAGCCACACAAGAAATCCCAGCGGACCAACCACTACCTATTGAGGCATCAGCGTTTGAAATAAATTGAAAAGTAACACAAGTACTGGGCGTGAAAAAAGTGAAACTTGATTTTCCTTCAAAATAATCAAATTTACCTGAAGCATTGCCTGTTAAAGATAACATTAGTGGTGATCCAGTGGAAGAACCATCATACAAGTTTAGAACATCTCCAGTGGCAACACCTATATTCGAAAAAACAAACTGTAACAAGCTCCCATTTCCAGAACAAAAAGTAGTGGAATAGTTTTGGTTGGCAGTATAATTTCCAGCTGGATTACTATCGGTAAAAGTACCGCCACAAGTAATAACCGTTGAACCATTAAATGCATCAATTTCAAATGTAGTAGTATTCAATGTGGTGGCATTGCACAATAACTCGGTTAAATTAAAACAGTTGTCAGCACTATTATAGGTATAAATAGAATAAATATAATTCGTATTGGGTGCCAATCCTGAAACGGCAACTGAATTTCCCACCCCGTTAAAGACCACATAATTGCCTATGCCCAATTGCGAACCAGCGCCAAAAGCTGAATTGGCAGTATAAGTAGATCCAGAAATTGGTTCTGTTTGAGTTGACCCATTCACACGAGCCACCACAAGCGTCTGATCTCCATTCCCTGATGTCCACGAAACAGTCATCCCACTTGTTGTGATTGCACTTATGGAACAACCACTTGGAGAAGTTGCCGGTGGTGTACAAAGAGTAGATCCTAAAAGTTCATTGGGGTTGTAGCAATGGCTTGCCGAATTAAAAGCATACACTGCAAAATCATAATTTACGCCTGCAGTTAACCCTGAAATTGATGTAGAAGTGCCTGTGCCATCATAGACAACATAATTTCCAACTCCAATTTGAGAACCAGTTCCAAACGTTGTATTTGCCGTATAAATAGTTCCAGAAATTGGATCTGATAATGTCCCAGAAGTAGGTTTAGCAATCACCAAAACTCGATCTCCACTATTATTTGTCCAACTTAAGTCTATATCTGTTCCGGTGTAATTTGATAATAAAAGTCCTGTTGGAGGTGATCCAGGACTCACCGTGCCTTTTATCGAAACATTATCATGTCTGTATTTGGGTGTTGAACTAGTTCCCCAATGAGCAATCCTGATCTGCGCAGTTGTTCCCGATAATCCTGTCGCTGAAAAGGCAGCAAATGCTCCATCAGTGCAACCCGTAGTATTCACAACGGATCCAAATTCAACCCAAGTAGTCCCACCATCCAGCGTATAATATGCCTTGCATCCACTTCCGCTATTTGCAGAAGCACGTCCCAAATCCACCGAAAAAGTGACATTAGAATAACAGGAAATATTGACAGGAAGTGACGACCAAACACATGAATTTGAGACATTTGCGATGGTTGGCACACCCGGCGCATCAGTATTATATGATTCAAAAGCACCACCTACCACTTTAAAATATTCTCCAGCTGCCATCGGCGACCAGCTGCCAGCATACGCAATGGTCCAATTGGTAATCCCAGCCATATCTGCAGTAACTCCATCGACACCTTTGCCATTGGTGGCAAAAGTTTCGGAATAGAGAGTGACCACTTGACCGTAAGAAGCTATACTCATGAACAACAGCAATAACGCCGTTAAGGTTTTTCTAGAGAATGTGGTAAATATATTTTTCATAAGCGTATACTTTTTTGTCGTTTTAAAAGATAACTTTTTGCCGCAGCATGATTGGATGGAAGAGGAACTATTATAAACAGATAAAGGAGCCACTGATTTACCAATGATTCCTTGTTGTATTAAGAATGTATTCTTGTTAAATTTAAAATTCATAACCCCCAGTTATTAATAATCAATAAGCCCATTTTAGTGGCATAAAAACAAGAAGCAATGAGATTTATAAAAACCTCATTGCTTTAAATTATTTATTTAGCAACCATTACTTTCACCACCTGCGATTTGCCATTACTTAACTTCACAGTACAGAGATAAAGTCCTGGTGCAAGGAAAGGCATGTCGATAGATAATGTATTTTGCTCTTTGTAAACCATATATTTTTGTTCAAACAGTTTTTCGCCAATGGCATCGTTCAGTGATACTTGGATTAGCTGATTATCGACTCCCATCAATTTTAACTGCAATTTGTCTATGATTGGATTGACCAAAACTTGAATAACAATTTCTCCGTCATCACAGGGTTGCAACGAAATTGGATCAAAGTATTTGAATTTGGCATCAAAATCAGTTTGCTTCAAACGATAATAAACCAATGAATTAGAAGCCAGATCATTTGCGGAGTAATTTCTAATCGAATTACTGTTGCCTGCGCCATTCACTTGAGCAATTGTTTGCCAATTTATCATATCCTCACTTCGCTCTATGGTGTAATAGTTATTGTTTACTTCTGACAACGAACTCCATTTTATGACTACTTTTTGACCTTGACACTCCGCATTAAACGAAAAAAGTTCAATTGGTAAAGTACTGGCAGGCTTAGAAGGAACAAAATCAGAAAAACCTGTAACACCAGTTCGTTCCAGAATAGGAGCAGAATTAGTGCCAGTAGTGGTTACGTGATTGCCAACCAATGCCCATTCACTGGTTGCATTTGGTCGTTTCAGCATGTGGAGTTCAGATACATCAGTCACGCCAACAAAACCTGTGGCAATTAGTTCTACATCGTATGTTCCACCAGATAATGTATTGGGAGAGAAATTCCAATATCCATCTGTCATTATGCTATTCAATTCAACAGAAGATTCTACAAGCGGAGTGGTGGATAAATGATCATTATAAACTCCAGCATCGGAGGCAATATGGGTTCCTACTATCGATCCACCAGAAGAAGGCGCCACACTGAAAGAAATAAATCCGGGACGGTAATAAGTGTCCGTGCCCAAGGGGAACAAGACATTGGAAATAGTAGCGGCTGTAAACCAACGTTTAAAATAACCTATCACGGTTCCGCTTGTTCTGGTTAGTGTGCCCAAATCTGAAATAGAACTCCCCAACTCCAAAACATTTGCACCTGTGGTAAAATTACCCGCCGTCATCGTCATTGTGTTTTCTACGGTACATGTGTCGGTGGAAATAGTATAACCAAAACTATTTGTGAAGGTAGCATTGTAAAAATGGCTTTCGTTGGTTCGTATGGTTTGTGCCGTTCCCGAGCCATCAAAAGTAACGGTGTTGTCTCTGGGATAGAAGATGGTTCCGGTGTTATTCCAGTTTTTAGCAATGTTGATATTGTAGGAGTTGCTCAAATAATTTACCTTAATTTGCGGTTTGTAATTAGAGTTTTGTCCCACTGTTGCTGTTCTGCAATCTGCACCAGAACTGGTTGTGCGAAGTTGAACATCTGCACCAGAGCCTGCTAGAGGACCAATAAAGCAAACATCATCCCCGCCAGGTTTTACCCCCGAATTATACCAAGTAATTTCCACTAAAATGTTTTTTGTTCCATCCCATTCTAAAAACTGATCAAAATCGAAATTATTCCACCCAGAGGTTGTCGTTATACTCGACCGACTATAAACCACACTTAACGGAGTTTCTTTAAAAATGAAATTACTGGCTCCGTCTTGGTAGAATTTGGTGGTATCGGTGAGTCCAGCTTTGATTACAAAATTGTCGAAACTTCCACTGCTCGCTTTGGTTTTAATTTTAAAAGAGAGGGCTTTGAAAAAATCACCCGCATTTAAATCAACATCCAAATCGCTTGCCTGAATGATAGTTTGCCAACGCTCACTCTTATCGGAGCCTCTAAATGGACTTAAATTCCCATCAAAATCGGTGCCGCCTCCAAGTATTAATCCTTTAATATCAGATGCATACATTTTTCCGCCCGTTAAATCAAATCCATCATCCAAATTCAAATCACCATTTACATACTTGGAACCACTATTACTTAAAGTCACCAATCCTAAATATTGTCCTTTCATCATCAACTGAGCGTTGTTGGAAGTGTAGTTCATGGCTCCGTAAAAAACGGTGGTTCCACTCATATTTGCTGCAGAGAACACGCACACCGTATCATTGTTATACGAAATATTGGTAGTTTGAGTGGATGCATTTCCCATGGTAAAATTACCCAAAGCGCTAACACCACCCACAAAGTTATATGTATGAGCCAACGAAGAATTCCCTAACGTGAATGTACCTCTAACTGTAATATTGGAATCTTGAGTGTAAGTAAATGCACTTCCACTAACTCCAATAGACAGATTTCCTCCAATTGAAACAATATTGGCTATAGTGACAGGATTCCCTGTGGATGATATGGTTAAATTACTCGATAAAGTTAGTGGCGACCCGTTTCCAACAGTTATAGTGCCTGCACTTCCATTGGTAATAGAAATTTCGTTATACGTTCCCGATGGAATGGTGGGAGGATAATTAGTACACCCACTGGGGATTACTATTTTATCAGAAGAGACTGGAACTCTGCCCAAATCCCAGTTTGTAACAGTTGCCCATGCCGTACTTGTGGTCCCAGTCCAGGTGATAGTGGCCGGATCGGTTTCGTATATTCGTACATTGTCAATTTGAGCATTAGATGAGTTTGCTCGTACCCGAAATCCAAAACAATAATCTCCACTATTGGCAACAAAATATGAAGAAGTAGTAATATCTGTACATCCAGTAGGATCAGCAGTAGATGAATACAATGTGGTTCCAAGAGTAATTAAGGAATCTGCTGTCTGTCCTTGACCTATGTAAACATTGAAATTTTGTGTTCGTTTAGTTGCAACTACAATATAATATAACTTACCAGCGGTTAGTGAGTATTTTTTTGTAATTATAATATCATCATTTGTAGTGAGATACGCCAATCTACAAGCATAATCCCCAGAGCAAGCAGAACCAGAACCTAGGTTATAATTTAACGACCAATTGTTTGTAGATGCGTTTGATTCGGTTTTCCATCCAGCTGGATTAGTACTGCTAAAATCCTCTGTCCATTTTAAGGTTTGTCCCACAGAATTGAACACAATTATTTGAAGTAGTACAATAAATAACACCTTAGTTTTAAAACATGAAGAATTGATGATTCTCTCCAAATTTTTCAGACGATTATTAAATCGAATACTTAAAAATTTACACTTTTTAAAATCCATATTTTTTCTTGTTTTCAAAATCCCTTATCCTTTTTATTCCCAACCCTGTTACGAAATTTAATATTTTATTTCTGTTACAAATATAATATCAGAGTATGTGCTTTCAATTTGTTAAGGGATAAGCCGTAAGATAAGTGTTTGAAAGTTGTTAATATTACGGATTTTAGGGAGTTGTAAATTCCAATTTGGGGCAAACGGTTATGTTTTTCACTAAATCTTCCTGTTTTATTTGCTTAAAGTTGCACGCATAAGCAATACCCAGTTTGTGTTCGTATTATCCTATACTACAACGATTTGAGCCCATTTTATGCTCTTATTTTGCATTTTAGTCTCACGATCATTTCATAAAATAATGAATCATCAAAAAACAATACTTGGCGGTCTTTAACTTTCTCGCCTTGGAGATAAAATGACACGAAATTTAGGGGTAAAACCGGTTGATTTTATTTGGTATTACTTATAATTCTGCGGTAAAAAACATGTTCAAATAATACATGACATTTTAGCAAATACATTTTTACAGATGGTTTCAACAAAGTAAATCACCATTGTCCGATAAAATATACACTATCAGTCGTGAGACTCCTCCCTTCACTCTGTTTCGTAACCAATGTCATTAGCCCTTTATTCCCAGATTTTTTGCATGAAGACTGAAAACAAAAGACAATACACAATAAGAGGAGGTTTTTTTCTAACGGTTCTAAGGGATGTAAATAATCTATGATAATTATGATTAATTTTTCAACAGAACCGTTTAAAAAACGCGAAGATGGAACAAGATATAAGTCGGGAACAGCGCTTTACCAATTATGCAAAGGCACTGCATCAACTTACGGAATCCATAGAAGAGAACGGGGCCAATCCCATCGATATTATCAAAGAGGGAATCATTCAACGATTTGAGTTTACCCATGAATTGGCGTGGAAAGTGATGAAGGATTTTCTGGAATATGAAGGTTTTCAAAATATTACTGGATCGAGAAGCGCCACGCGCGAAGCCTTCAACAAAAAACTTATCACCGAAGGACAATCATGGATGGATATGATAGAAAGCAGAAACAAAACGGTTCATTCTTATCAAGAAAATATTTTAAAAATTGAATTCACAAAAATCATCACTATTTACTATCCATTATTTACTGAGTTTTATGTAAAAATGAAAACTTTACTATAGAGGGTTTCTAAAAATCCAACCGATCCGTCAACTGACGGAGAGCTCAACAAAGTTGATTTTTTGAGGCAAACAAGATTTTAAAAATCGAGGTTTACATAGGTAAATTAGAGTTTTAAAATAGCAGTTTAACGCTGAACCGATCCGTCGGCTGACGGAGAGCTCAGCGAAGCTAAAAATGAACCGAAGGACGACGTAGTCAATTTTTAGAACTCCCGTATAGTCGATACTCTTTAAGATGACATCAAACAATCAAAATATTATTATAAAATTTGGCCTTACTAAAGCCACAATCGATAGTATCAACTCGGTGTTTGTGTTACACCCAAAAGTTGATCAAGTTATTATTTATGGATCACGTGCCAAAGAGACTCACCACGAAGGTTCAGATATCGACCTGACATTAATAGGAGATAATATCAACGAAGAAACATTTTCGAGGATTCTTCTTGAAATTGACAACCTAAATACCCCCTACTTATTTGACATCTCCATTTTCAGCAACCTAAACTCGCCAGACTTGGAAACCCATATCAACCGACTAGGAAAATTGTTTTATCAAAAACGAGTTTAAAAAAATGGCTCTACCCTCATTGGTGTAAAAAAGCACAAATATCAAAATTGTTCTTTCAAAATTATCGTACTGAGATTTCATCCATTTTTTTTGAAATAAAAGATTGATGACAGTGATTAGATTAATATAAAAAGCCGGTCACCCTGAGCCTAAAGCTTGTCCTGAGCTTGCCGAAGGGAATGGGCGGCTTTTTATAATACCTTAAATCCGCAACCAATTGTTGAGACTACAATTAACACACTAAATTACAGATGTTTACATATTGGATGAATTTCACTTACTTTAGTGGAAAAATAATTTATGAATATTGCTATCTCAGACCGACCTTGTCAAAAAAGCGTTAAGAAAAAGAGGTGATTTTACGTCCTGCCCTCAAATATCAATTATAATCAAAATGCCATTTAGAAACTTTATATTCGGGGATTAGCGAGGCGGGTGCGTTGCCGTAAATAGATCCAAGTCGGAAACATCCGTCATGTGAACAAAATTGCTTCAGTGAAGCTCTTGACTTGGCTCGCGCCGTAAAATTATCTCTTTTTTAGCTTTTTTGGCGAAGTCTTGACTTTTTGGTTACTTTTGTGTCAAGACAAAAGTGACACTAAAAAAAGAAAATCTTCTAAGTGATTTTTTTTTAAAATTAGCCTACCTTGCTAAAGAATTGCTTATTGCATTTGAAATTTCCCAAAAGCATGCATTCGCTCCTTCTTGTCCCGATAGCTATCGGGATTTTGGTTGCTGGAGTTTATCCCGCAAGGCGGGATGTCAAGACAAAAGTGACACTAAAAAAGAAAAATCTTCGAAGTAAAATTGTTTTCACTTTTTTCTCAAAAAAAAACTATGTATTATAAATTCGATTGCCAAAAATTGCACTTCCTACCCTTACCATTGTGCTACCTTGCTCGATGGCTAGTTTGAAATCTTCGGTCATTCCCATCGAAATGTGTTGGAAATTTGAATTTTCTAAAAAGTGTGTCTGTTTCAGTTGATGAAATATCTTTGAAAGTTGAAAAAACTCTTTTTCTACTTGTGAATGATTGTCTGTATACGTTGCCATTCCCATAACTCCATGAATTTCAATGTTTTTTAGTTGTGCAAATTCTTCTGATTTTAACATTAACTCTACTTCTGTGATGTCAAAACCAAATTTGGTCTCCTCTTCAGCGATGTAGAACTGCAAAAGAACGGGAATTACCCGGTTGCATTTTTGGGCTGCTTTGTCTGTTTCTACAAGCAACTTAAAACTGTCGATGCTGTGGATTAAGGATACAAATGGAGCAATGTACTTTATTTTATTGGTTTGCAAATGTCCAATAAAATGCCACTGTATGTCTTTGGGCATCATTTCGTGTTTGTCGCGCATCTCAAGGGCTTTGTTCTCTCCAAAAATCCGTTGTCCCACGTTATAGACCTCCATCAATAATTCAATCGGTTTGGTTTTCGAAACTGCGACTAATGTAACGTGCGACGGTAATTGACTTTTTATTTGAGCTAAGTTTGTTTGAATTGTAGTCATAGGATGATGCTTTTTGTATAATGCAAAGTTAAGGAATTATTCCTAATCTCTATTTCGCTCTTGATTTATAAACTTTTCTCTGTTTCTCTAAATCTTTGAAGATTATTGCAAACTATTTTATGTTTTTACTGTTGATAGCTTCGATGTACACTTTTTAATAATTACTGCTGATGATTATGAGATGAATTTTGCTTTGTGAAATTTTGTTTTTTATGAATCGGTTTTTTTGAATTTTATGATGTATGAATAAAATAATTTTTATCACAATTTTTTCGCTTTTTTATCTCTCCGCCTCGTATTATGTTTTTATAAGAGGTTTTCAGGCGATGCCTAATTTGTCTGGGCTCAAAATCGCGTATGCAATTATCTTTTGGTTGTTGTCGATTAGTTTTATCGTTTCGCGCATGACTGGAAATGGGTCTTTTTTCGTGGTTCATGAAATCACCACTTGGTTTGGTGTTTTTTGGATGGCGGCCTCGCTCTATTTCTTCCTTATTATTATGGCGGCAGATTTTGTCAGATTAATCAACCATTTTTATCAGTTTTTGCCCTCAAGTTCGTCTCCTAATTATATGATGATTAAGCAAATAACTCTTTTGATTTCCATTGTTGCTGTTTCGTCTTTGTTATTTTATGGATACATCAATGCGAAGAGTCCAAAATTGGTGAAGATGGAATTAAAAGTGGATAAAAATGGAGGAAAATACCAGAAACTACGCATTGCAATGGCTTCGGATATACATTTAGGAACGATTATTCACAATGGTTCTTTGACAAAATTAACGAAAACAATTAACCAAGAAAATCCAGATATTATTTTATTACCTGGTGATTTAATTGATGAGTCGTTAGGGCCAATTTTAAAGTTTGATATTGGTGCGCCTCTTCGCAATTTAAAAGCTCCTTTGGGAGTGTGGGCGGTGCCGGGAAATCATGAGCACATTGGTGATTTTGATGTTTCAACCAATTATTTAAAATCGCTTAATATCCACCTTTTAGTCGATGAGTTTGCGTTGGTAGATAGTTCGTTTTATGTGGTGGGACGAGATGATAAAGATGTGGATAAGTTTTCGAAAAAGAGACGCAAACCGTTGAAATCTGTCATTGCAGATATCGACCCATCTAAACCCGTTTTATTAATGGATCACCAACCGTATAATTTGCAAGAGAGCATGAGTCAGAAGGTAGATTTACAACTTTCAGGTCATACACACAACGGACAATTTTGGCCTTTTAATCTAATCACTTCGCGCATTTTTGAGCTCAGTTGGGGTTATTTGAAAAAAGAGAATACACATTATTATGTATCTTCGGGTTATGGCTCTTGGGGACCTCCCATTCGAATTGGAAGTACTCCTGAGATTGTAATTATTGATTTGATTTTTAATTAATGACGAGGTAACGGGGTAACGGGTTCCGAAAAATAAATCCACCGATTGGCAAATTGTTGTTTTTCCGAAGATCTTTGAAAAATAAAATAAAACAAGAGTCGAATGTTATTATGCTTACCTTTGTATTGTTAATCCACTTTGTTAACTGGTTTTTGTGTTAATTTGAGTGAATTATTACTTTGTTCGTAAATATATAAAAACAATTTTATAAAAAAAAAATCATGGCAAAATCACAAGAAGGTAAAGAGAAATTGGTGAAAAAAGTCCCAGCAAAAACATTGAAAGAAAAAAGAGCAGCCAAAGAAGTTAAACGTCAAGGAAAGAACAGAGAAAGTAGTCTGTAAATTTGACAATACAGGATTTGAGACTATGTTCCCAAAATTCCTAGCTATTAATTGAAGCCCCTTAGTGGGCTTTTTTTATGAAGTAAATTTAATTATTTCTTTCATTTTGATTCCAAAAATGTTGTTTGCAAACAACACTTTTGATTATTTTATGTTGTTTCTAAACAACACTTTGTTGATATTTATGTTGTTTGTAAAAAACAAAAAATGTATAAAAATGTTTTGTATATACAACAAAAAGTAGTATCTTTGTTGTGTAAAAACAACATATTATGGATAACTTAATTAAATATTCACAGACTATTATTGGCAAAACGTCTGCTAATTTTAGTCGTTACCTGCTTGAAACCATCGCTTGGGACGATCGTCTTATTGGGATAAAGGGTTCTAGAGGTGTTGGTAAAACCACATTGATGTTGCAACGAGCAAAACAAGCATACGGAAATTCTTTAAAATCCATGTACGTTTCGCTGGATAATTTTTATTTTACAAAAAACAGACTTTTTGATTTTGCCGAGCAGTTTTATTTAATGGGAGGGAGGATGTTGTTTTTAGACGAAGTACATCGTTATCCTACTTGGTCGGTTGAAATAAAAAATCTATACGATTTGTACGATGATTTAAAAATCGTCTTTTCGGGCTCATCGGCATTGCAGTTGCATAAAGCTGATGGTGATTTGAGTAGGAGAGCTGCAATGTATAATCTTCATGAACTGTCGTTTAGAGAGTATCTGAAACTTTCAAAAAAAGGTAATTTTGAGCGGTATTCGTTGGATGATATTTTAGTGAATCATCAGGAAATTGCTTTGGAAATAACCAAAGAGACTTCCATCATCCCTTTGTTTAACGAATACCTGCGCAAAGGACTCTATCCATTTTTTATAGAGACCAAAGGACAATTTTACGATCGTCTTTTGAATACTGTAAATGTGATCATCGAGAGCGATTTGCAGATGATTGAAAATATTAACTTTCAAACGTCATACAAACTCAGACAACTGGTGGCTGTGCTTGCCGACAGTGTACCGTTTAAAGTAAATATTTCGGAGTTGAGCCGAACCATTGGTCTGAGTAGAGACGTGCTTCTGCGCTTGATGTCTGCCTTAGATCGTGCAAATCTTATAAAAGGATTACAACATGAAGGTTCGGCTACGGGCTATTTTACAAAACCCGAAAAGATCTATTTAAATAATACCGCGTTACTCTTTGCATTACACTCCGGCAAAGATAATTTTGAAGGCACTGTAAGAGAAACTTTTTTCATGAATCAAATGTTTCAGTCGCATAAAGTAAAATCTTCCAAATCGGGAGACTTCAAAATTGATGAACATT
>JBBRGJ010000086.1:0-13467 GCA_038240835.1 Bacteroidales bacterium
GATGCGAGTTCCAGCGGGTGTGTCCCACAGTAGTAGCGTACCAGTGAAATTCTTGTTTTTGGTGCAAGGATTGCGATCTTTTTGTATACACGGATGAGAAGGAACACTGATAAGCGTTCTATCCGTGTTCTCTCCCATCCGTGTATAGAACATCCTTTTTGCTTCCGGCTTGTCCAGGTTAGTTTCCATGCCCGATTGGGCACAATCAGCCATGAAAATAGGCTTTCTCTGCGCCTTTGCGTCTCTGCGGGAGCTATTTGCAAGTCAGGGGCATACGGTAGGGGCGTGATTGAATCACGCCCCTACCGGCCATTCTATCACGGGAGGGCAGGCCAGACCAGTGATTTTTTTGCCAACAACCCGCAACCTGCTTGCATAGAATCATCCTTCGGGCTATCCTATCCACAACGCCATACAACACCCGTACGATTCCACAGGAATTTCTATGTCCTCCCCCCCATCCCCTTTGGTTGGCCTGCTGCGTCCCGACAACAAAATTGTGCGAACTGTGTCGCTTGATAATACCTCGTTGCCACAAACATCGATGACTTTTGCAAAGTAGGAGTATGTCTCTTTATTGGTTGCTACATCGATGTCTAACGACGAATAGTTGCCCGAAGAGTTGTAAGGCAATGTGGCAATATTGACATAGTTGGTGGTGGGATATTTTTTGTAAATATTGATTCCGTTAATTACTGCGCTAGTGTCTACAAATATTGCCAAATCGACATTCTGACTTTCGTTTACCGATGCAAATCTAAAATAAATATCGTCGGGCGTGTCTGACTCTTGAAAAACAAAATTGACGGAAGTAGAAGATGCAGTTACCCCGTTTATGGCCACTACTCGGATGAAAAATCGATATGCATTCGCATTGATCAGTCCAGTAACAGTATAACTTGTAGAGGTGGTTACTTCGTCAATTTTTAGAAAGGGTAATCCATTTTCCGACTCATATATTTCATATTTAGACACTCCACTCGGAAGATGGTCGTAGGTATTCCAACTTAATGTTACTGTTTTTAGACAGTTGTTGGTCGCAAAGTTGAGCACCATGCTATGCTGGTCACCGCTTAGTGGACTAGCATTTAGGCAACTGTCGAGGGCCGCTATTCTGTAGTTTTGTGGAGAAGTTGGATTTGGATCGGCGTATTCGTAAAGTGTTGTATTGATGCCATATACTGTATCGATGGGCGTCCATACGCCTCCATCTTGTCGGTAAACAATATATCCCTTTGTGTCGGAGGCCGATACTGGATTCCATCCAATTTGAATATTATCATTGATGATGTTTACACTTACACTGTCTAAGTCGGGAGAACTTGGCGGAGTTAAATCCTTCACATGGCAGGCATCTGGCGCAGACTGATTTGAACAGCCGTTTCCAGTCATTATTATTTTATAAGACAATTGGATATCACACACGGAAAAATCTTCGGTGTAGGTTTGCTGCTGCGTAGAATCTAACAATAGCCAAGTGCCTGCAGGATACTCACGATAGATTTGATACCAACTATTTAGAGAGGGCAGGGGCGAGGAGGGAACATTCCAATTTAATTGTGCATTGCCATCGTTTATCGTGGTTACGATGAGCTGAATGGTCGAAATCGTATCGGAAAAACCTGTCGAACTCGACCCATTTGTTTTGATGTAATAATAACAGGTGTTTATGCCAGCAGCTGCCCCTAAATGAAGGTAATTGATGGTTGCCGGATTGGTGATGGAGGATTGCAAGGTAAAAGGTCCCGTTAAACTGTTCGAAAAAAAGAGATCATACGAAACAAAATCTGCCACATCGGTGGTGCCTTGCCAAGTAATTATCACATCTCCATTTGTCGCAACATTCGCGCACTGCAACGTGGCTGGCTGAATAGCCATCGCAGACAAACTGGTGATAAATAATAACACAAGGACGATTTTCTTCATTTTCTTATTTCAAGTTTTATAAACGATTTTTTATCGAATTTATTGCGCTGTTTTGTTGACAACTGCTAGTGTTAACAACGCTGGATCAAGGTATTTGTTTACTTGTAGTTTTATCGCTTTTGGTGTAATTTGATTGATTGTATCCAAATATTGCTGAGGATACGAAAGGGATAATCCTTTGGAAGTAATGGCAGTATATTGCGACATGATATTAAAAGGGCCATCAAAGCTTTTTAAGTAAGTTCCCACCATGTAATTTTTTACTCTATTCAACTCCTCATCGCTTATCTCTTTTTCTTGCAATATGGCAATCTCTTTATAAATCTCACTAATTGCTGCATCGGTGTGTTCAAGACCTACTTCGGTTGAAATTCCAAAAACGCCTGAGTTCTTAAACCCAATTAAAAACGATCCTACTCCATAGGTAAACCCTTTGTCTTCTCGTAAGTTGCTCATCAGTCGCGAACCAAAGTATCCGCCAAGTACGGTAGAAGCAATGTGTAATGGAACATAATCGGGATGGTGATTGTTAAATAACTCTCGCCCGATCCGAATAGAAGATTGAGTGGACTCTTTTCGGGTTAAAAACTCTTTTTTTGAGTCGCTTGAGTGAATTTTGTGCTCTTTTATTTCAGACTCTATAATCGCTCTTTTGGGCGATAAGTATTTTTCAATCAGGGTGATGTCTGAATCGTTGATCTCTCCTGTGATGAAAATTGTAGACAATTGAGCGGGGTATTTTGTAGCGTAAAACTTTTGAATAGTCTCTTTGCCTACTGCGTCTACCTCTTCTGGTTTTCCAGCTCTTCCATATGGATGATTATTGCCAAATATCATCGAAAAAAGTTGCTTGTTTGCAATCACATCTCCCCGCTGATTGTCTTGTTTGATGTTGTGAATCAAGTTCTTTTTAACGATATGTAATTCGCTTTCGAGGAAAATAGATTCGTAGATAATTTCCGATAAAATGGGTAATATATGTTGGATGTGCATTTTGGGAAATACAAATTGGATGGACGAATAGTCTTTATCTACGCCAATGGCATAATATCCCCCATAATAATCAATGGTTTCAGCAATTGATTTTGAATTAAAACTTTTGGTCCCTTCGGATAACATTTTTCCCGTGAGCAGTGCTTCAAAAGGTACATTCTGATGCCAACTTCCGGCATTGTATCTTATTTCAAGTTGAATCAGCGAGGTTGCATTGGTAGGCAATATATGCAAGGAATCGCCACCCGCTAAAATCATTTTATCTATTTTGGGAAGAGATATTGTGGTTGGCAATGTATATAACGGACGATTGTGGAATGTATAACTCATTTTTTGTATTGTTTAAGATGCAAATATCTGAAAAAATATGCAGCAATCGATAAAAAAAAACTCCGAAAGGATTCCGGAGTTTTTCAAAATTCGTGAAAGAGGGATTCTGTAAATTCAATTTTTAGAAGTCCCGTATAGTTTTATTCTTGTCGAGGCAACAGTATAATCGTTCCTCTACTTGTTTTTATATTATTTGATTTGTCTCTGAATTGGAGAATGTAGAAATAAGCTCCCTCTTTTTGATCTTCGCTGTTGTATTTTCCATCCCATCCGTACTCTTTAACTCGAGATTCGAATACTTTTAACCCAGAACGGTTATAGATCATTAATGAGTAGTCTGAGCAATCAGAAGGAATGTTTGGAATGAAAAGATCATTTTTGCCATCCCCATTTGGTGTAAATGCATTGGGTTGTTCGTATTCATGACAATCGATTGCTTTTACTTTAATTACAACGGAAGTATCGCCTGCCAACGTGTGGATGAAAGCTCTAAACGTCAAAACTTGTTCTTCTTTAACTTCGAGGACTGTAATTTCGTCTGTGATTTCACCTGTGGACCACATTACAGATAATCCACCTTTTGCTTTTAGTCTAAACGATTCGCCCACACAAATGGTTGTATCGTTCGTAATATCCAACACAGGCAAAGTTTTAGGTTCTTCAGTGTTCTCTGTTTTTGTGAGTTTTGAAATTGCGACCTCTTTTTTAGGTTGGTTATTATTAAATGGTGCTTGCAATTTCTCCAGATTAGTAGTTGGTGAAGCAACAGGTGCATTTTTTTGTTCCACAGCTTTTATCACTGGCTGAACTGTCGTTGCTTTTTGAGGTGCAACTATTGTGATAGGCTCATTGGAAGTTACTTCCTTTGTTGTAGGTGTGAAATTATTGTCCAATTTCTGTGGCGCAATCACTTCGTTGTTTGCAATTGTCTTGTTTGTATTCTCAGTTTGGGTGATTGTTTTAGTATGATTCGGCTCAGTTGTATTTGAGTTGAAATAATATGCAATTGCAACAGTTGCAACTACAATGCTTACAATGGCAGCACCACCAATAAAATACTTTACAAAACTAGGCTTAGGGGAAACCACAGGGGCAGATCCAATATTCTTTTGGATGTTTGCCCATACTTTGTCAGAAGGCTCAATCTTGTGATTTTTGAGCTTGTCTCTGAAAAGATCTCCTATGTAATTTAATTCGTCCATTGTTTGTTATTCTTTATATCTTTTTAATACGTTGTCCTCGTGTAGATTTAAATCTCCAATTTTCTTTTGCAACACTCTTCGTGCTTTTAGTAGTTGAGATTTTGAGGTGTTAATGGATACATTCAACATCTCTGCAATCTCTTTGTGCGCATATCCCTCAATTTCATACAAGTTAAAAACTAACTTATATCCATCGGGAAGCGACTCAATCATTTTTAGAAGAACATTTGCATTTAATTTATCAAAGTTAGAGGGCCTCACATCTTCAATTGCTGTTTGTACCTCGTCGATGTCTAATTGATACATCGATTTTAAATTGCTTCGATAATGGTTAAGTGCTGTGTTTACCATTATTCTTCTAATCCATCCTTCCAAAGAACCATCTCCTCTGTATTTATCTAGATTGTTGAAAATCTTGATAAACCCTTCTTGCAGAACATCTTCTGCGTCCTGTTCCGATCTTGTATAACGCCGACAAACAACCAGCATAATTGATGCAAATTTCTGATAAAGAATGTATTGGCACTTCTGATCTCGGTTGCCACATCCTTCAAGTAATTCTGCTTCTGTCATTTTATTATTTGCGTCGTTCATTATGATGACAATTTTTTGTGTTTGTTTGGTGTCTTGGTTGAAAAATTAATGTTAATTTTCTGAATAATAAAAGAGTGTGGAACAATTTGTCGGACGTAATACCTCTTTTGCTACTTCTAATATCTTAGGACCGTTTTGCTTTAAATACATCTCCACTTCGTTATTAATAATATTTACATCGCCCAAAAACTCAGCGTATGCCAAATCTTTTGCTTTATTTAAGGTGCTCATCTCGGAGTATAACAAGAGACTGATGGTCTTGTTTTTTACTTTTTCCAATTTTTTTTCTTCTATTGGACTTGAAATAAAGTTAGATATTTCATCTTCGATGTATTGATTTGCTTGTTCTAATGTGATGCCAGCAACTGGTTTGCCACTGATTACAAATAATCCTTCATCGGCACTTCCAGTAATAAAAGCATCTATTTCGTGAAATATCTGGTTTTTCTTGACTAAGTTTTGATACAATATCGAGGAGTTGCCATTCGAAAACAGATCCGATAAAAGATCAATTGCATAATAATCTGGATGGGTTCTTTTGCAGGTGTGATATGCTTTGTAAATTGCATCCGATTCTACTTTTCTTTTTACACTAAGTTGCCTTGCTTCGGTTTGAATGGGTTCTGGCAAAACTTTTCTTTCCAAAACAGCTCCCGAAGGAATTTTTCCAAACCAACGTTCTGCCAAGGCAAATATCTCTTCGCTGTCTACATTTCCCACCACACTCAAAACTGCATTGTTGGGACGGTAATAGTTGTAAAAAAATGATTTTACATCTTCCATGGTTGCTTTTTCTACGTGCGACGGCTCTTTGCCGATGGGATTCCAAGAGTAAGGATGGTTTTGGTATGCAAGAGGACTCAAAAGTTGCCAAACATCTCCATAAGGTCTGTTTAAGTATGATTGGTTAAACTCTTCTATCACAACTTGCTTTTGAACATCTAATCCTTTTTGACCAAAAGCCAGTTCATTCATACGGTCGCTCTCTAACCAAAACGCAGTTTCTATGTTCTGATAAGGAAGTGTAATATAATAATTGGTAATATCTTTTGAAGTGAATGCATTGCTCTGTCCACCAACTTCTTGAATGGGTGTGTCGAATTTTAGTATATTTTTAGAACCACTAAACATAAGGTGCTCAAAGAGGTGGGCAAACCCCGTTTTATCGGGCGATTCGTCCCGCGATCCTACTTTGTACAATAAATTAAAGGCAGCAATGGGTGAGTACTTGTCGCAACTCACGATTACGGTTAATCCATTGGTTAGCACTTTCCTTTTTAATGATATCATCTGTTTCTAATTATTTCTACAAAGTTATAACTTTTCGCCAATTAACCATTGTGCAAGTTTTTGTTTCGCTCGATGAATCTGAGTTTCTACTGCGGGGATGGATTGTTCGGTGATTTCAGAGATCTCTTTTTGCGAAAATCCTTGAATGTGAAACAGTGTAAAAGAGATTTTTTCTTTGTCTTTTAAGCGAGCAATGGCTGAATATAATTTTCTGGCCTGCTCTTTCTGTTCCAAAACTACTCCTGGATGAACCCAATTTTCCTTGGATCGCTTACTTGCGGATTGATTCTGGATGAGCGAAAAGGTGAAAAAACGCTTTCTCTTCCGAATCACCTCCAACGATTTGTTGACACAAATACGATAAATCCATGTGGATAAAGCAGATTTTCCCTGAAAGGTTTGGATGGATTGAAATACTTCCAAAAATACATCTTGCATCACATCCATTGCATCCGATTCGTTCTGAAGTAGATGCAATGAAGTATTGTAAATCCCATCTTTGTTGTCAAGAAAAAGTGTGCGAAATGCTATTTCGTCGCCACTCTTTAACTGATTTACAAAGTTGGTTTCATCGAACATCGAGTATTAGTTTTTTAAATTTCGATTGTGAAATTCTTCAATTTTTCTCCACAAATGAACTCTGTCTGGTCCACTTACATTGTGTTCGTGATTGGGATAGATAAAATATTCAACTAATTTGCCTGATTTAATGCAGTTTTCGATAAACGATTGACTGTGTTGTGGCAATACTGTATTGTCTAAAGCACCTTGAAAAATTAATAACGGTGATTTCAAACTGTCGGTATAGTTTAATAACGATGCTTTTTCATACCCATCCATGTTTTCATCTGGACGATCCATGTAGCGCTCACCATACATAATTTCGTACCATTTCCAGTCTATTACTGGTCCTCCACAAGTGGCTGCTTTAAAAACTCCTGGGTTTTTCAATAATAATGTCAAGGTCATAAATCCACCATAACTCCAGCCATCCAACCCAATTCTTGATTGATCTACGTAAGGCAAACTCTTTAAATATGCAACGCCTGTAAGTTGGTCTTCAGACTCTAAAACGCCCACTTGACGGTGAATACCACTTTCAAATGCAAATCCTCTATTGCCTGTTCCTCGGTTGTCTAAAGTGAAAATTAGATATCCTTGTTGTGCCATGTAATTTAAAAAGTGACCTGCGCCTCCCAACCATGAGTTGGTAATCATTTGAGAATGTGGACCTCCGTATACATATACTAAAACAGGATATTTCTTTTGAGGATCAAAATTGATGGGTTTTATCATCCGGCAATATAAATCTGTATTCTGATTGTTCTTAATGGTAAATATTGACGTTTCTCCCAATTTATAGTCTTTAAATGGATCTTCACTTTCGTAAATTGTGCGTGCTTTTACCCCTTTATTTGTCAGTAAATCTATTTTATTTGATTTTTTCAGACTGCTGTAACGGTCGATAATCGAAGAAAAATCAGGAGAAATTATTGGATTATGGGTTCCCTCTTCGAGGGTGATTTTTGTAAGTGCTTTTGTCTTTAAATTCAACGTGTAAAGGTGCGTTTCAATGCAACTCTCTTTGGTGGAGGTAAAATAGATGGTTTCATCGTTTTTGTCAATTCCAACCAAATCTTTCACCACCCATTCTCCTTTGGTTAATTGTTCGACGTTTTTCGTATTTGTTTCCATCAAATAAAGGTGGTTGTAGCCATCTCGCTGACTCATATAAAGGAACTTTGAAGGCGTTTTGTTGAAAAACGTAAGCCCATGTTGAGGTTCTACATATCTTGGATTGGTCTCTTCAAACAATGTTTTGATAAAAAGTCCCGTCAACGCATCGTATTGGTTTACTTTCAAATGATCTTGAAGTCTGTTCAATATTAAGACAAAGATAGACTGTTCGTCGGGACTCCAACTGATATTGGTTAAAAACTGCTCTTTTGGTTCGCCCGTTTCCAGAAAAATAGATTTTCCAGTTAAGTTGTTGTACACACCAATGGTTACTTGATGGCTTTTCATGCCGGCCATTGGATATCTGATAAAATCAACTTGCGAAATACGATGGTTGATTTCTACCAATGGATATTCTGTCACCATGCTCTCGTCCATTCTGTAATATGCTAAGAAATTTCCCTGTGGCGACCAGAATAATCCTTTGTCAATTCCAAACTCATTGCGATGCACGGTTTCGCCATTTACAATTCCTTTGCCGCCATCAAAGGTTACTTGATAATTGTTCCCGTTGTCGGCAACAAAGATGTTTTTGTCTTCACGAGTATATGCAATTTTGTTAAATTGGTCATCATATTCGAAGTTTGAAGACTTTGGATGCAACTTTAAATAAGATTTTAGCTCTTTTTTCTTAAGGTCGTAGCTAAATGATTGAAGTTGGCTAAAAAAGATAAATGTCTTCTCATCTTTCCAAGTTATTCTAGGAAACGATTTTAGCTCTTCTGCTTTTATTTTTTTTAATTTTTCGTTTAATGTCTTCAGATTCAATAAGGTGTCGGCTTTTGCATTTTTAATGTTTCCACTTACCAGCGATTGATTCGCAATATAGGTAAACTCACTGTTTGATTGCCATGCAAGTTGAGCGAGTGAAGAAGGGAAAAGTGCGCGGGTCTTAAAAATATCTTCTAAATTAATGATTTTATTTTGAGCACTTGCCACGAGGGTGGATAGGATCAAAAAGAGAATAAATGTTGATTTTTTCATTATATTATCGATTAAATTGATGTATTGCTTTACAAATAGGGTTGATTAATGATTTGTTGTTTTCAAAAGCTGTTCCAACTACGACGATATTGGCGCCGGCTTTGCATGCTTTGGTCGCATCTTCGGGCGTTCTAATGCCTCCACCCACCCAGATGGGGATTTTAATGGTTTTTCGGATTTCTGCAATCATCTCTTCTGGAACAGGGTTGCAAGCTCCGCTGCCCGCTTCCAAATAGATAGATTGTAAGCCGAGTTGTTCCCCTGCTAAGGCAGTGCAAACCGCAATGTCTGTCTTGTTGGATGGAATCGGACGAGTATTGCTCATGTACTCAACGCTGGTTTGTTTGCCACTTTCGATGAGTATATAACCGGTAGATATAATGTCTAAATTAGCCTCTTTGAGCGAAGGTGCCGCAATTACATGTTGACCAATTAATAGTTCGGGATTTCTTCCTGAGATTAAAGAGAGCAACAATATTCCGTCGGCATTTTTGCAGATTTGCAACACATTGCCCGGAAAAAGATATACGGGAATGGAGCAGTTTTTTTTAATTAAGTCAATGGTTCTTTCCACAGAGTTTCGCATTAGCAAGCTGCTGCCTACTAAAAACAGATCCACTTGGGCTCCCACAGAGGTGGTAATTACCTCCAAAAGTCCACTTTCTGTAATCTTATCAGGATCTATCAGCAACGCAATCTGTTTGGTATTCGAACTGAATTTCATTTATAATGATTTTATTTAATATGCAAACTTACAATTTTTTTTAATATTGCCATCGTTCAAAATAACAGAAGTTTAGCCAATATGACAGAAAATTGTTTAATTTTGCACTATGGAAAGTATAAGACAACAAAAAGTAGCCCGATTGATTCAAAAAGAGTTAGCGGAAATATTTCAACATGATGGGATGACCTTTAGTGGAGGTGCATTGTTAACAATTACAACAGTTAGGGTGACCAGCGATTTATCCATTGCCCGTATTTATCTGAGTATATTCGGGGCAACGGATAGCAAATTAGTGTTAGAAAATATGAAAAATGCAACCAAAGAGATTCGATACAAACTCGGTCAACGGGTTAAACTTCAACTTCGTATTGTCCCAGAAATTAAGTTTATGGAAGATGACACCCTTGATTTTATCGAACGAATTGATGACCTATTGAAACAATAATTTTATATCAATATCAAAACATGAAATACGACCCAATAAAAAGATCTTTAGGCACTGTTTTTAACAAATCGCCTTTTTTGCGTAAACTTTTTTACCGATTATTAGACCTGCTTTTGCTTCGTGCTTGGCATATAAAACAAGAGGTTCGCAAATCAATAAACCCTAATTTGCCAGGGTTGAACATCTTAGATGCTGGCAGTGGTTTTGGTCAATACGATTTTTTCTTGTCTAATTTTGCGCCCAAAGCCAATATTCTTGGTTTGGATGTAAAAGAGGAACAAATTGAAGATTGCAACCAATTCTTCACTACGATTAATCGTCCAAATGTGAAATTTGCCCTCGGCGATCTTACTACATTGGATCAGGAAAATTTGTATGACTTTGTGTTGAGCGTAGATGTGATGGAACATATCGAAGAGGATGTTCTTGTTTTCAAAAACTTTCACCGCGCCATGAAAGAAAATGGCGTTTTGCTTATTTCAACTCCTTCCGATCAAGGTGGTTCTGATGTGCACGAACATGGTGAAGAGTCTTTTATCGAAGAACACGTTCGCGATGGTTACAACATCAACGAGATTCAAGAGAAATTAAAATCAGCAGGATTTTCTAAAATCGAAGCCAGATATGCGTATGGAAAACCAGGTCATATCTCGTGGTTGCTTTCGATGAAATACCCAATATTAATGCTTGGAACTACTAAGTTGTTCTTTTTGATATTGCCATTTTGGTATCTGACTTTTTACCCTTGGTGTTATTTGTTAAACTATTTAGATGTTAAGTTGCAACATAAAACTGGGACGGGTTTGATTGTAAAAGCAACCAAATAATCGGTCTTCGAAAAATTGAATTTTTGGAAGACCTCTAATAGTCCTCAAAAAATTGATTAATCAGAGAGTATGAGTTCGTTTTTTTTATTGAGGCGAACTTTTCTTTGTAAAATATACTTTATAAATAAATTTTAGCGTTGAATTTTCCATTTTACATAGCACGAAGATATCTAATATCAAAAAAATCACATAATATCATCAATATTATCTCTGTGATTTCGCTGATAGGCGTCATGGTCGGCTCCATGGCCTTGGTGGTGGTGCTCTCTGTTTTTAATGGATTAGAATCAATGGTTGAGAAGAATTTCAACTCCATCAACCCAGATTTTGTGATTACTCCAAAACATGGAAAAGTTTTCAACGTAGATTCGTCCATGGTCGCCAAATTATCTTCCATCGATGGAGTAGCTGGAGTGACCAAAGTACTGGATGATATTGCAATGCTCAAATACAACGACCAGCAAATTATTGCCCGATTGAAAGGCGTAGATGATAATTACGGAAAATTCAACCATTTTGACACGCTAATCACCGAAGGGAAATTTACACTTAAATCGGGAGATATTAACAGAGCCATTTTTGGCGTAGGCGTTGCTTATAACTTAGGCGTAAACTTAGGTGCGATGAAAAGCGTAACAGCATATTATCCCAATAGATTTTCGACAAATATGTCGGATTTCTCTGCTATAAATAGCGAAGTGATGTTGCCTTCTGGATTCTTTTCGGTGCAAACAGAAAGTGATTTAACGTATGTATTCGTCCCACTGCAACTGATGCAATCGCTAACACAATACGAAAACCAAGTAACTGCGTATGAAGTTAGTCTTGCCCCCAAAGGTTCCTCGGCAAAGGTAAAAAGTTACATCCAAAATGTAATCGGGCCCGATTTGGTTGTAAAAAACAGATACCAACAAGAAGAGGTGATGTACCGCATCATGCAAATGGAAAAAATAGCGGTATTTATCATTTTATCTTTTATCCTATTTTTAGCTACTTTCAACATTGTAGGAACCATCACCATGCTTATTATCGAGAAGAAAAAAGATGTGCAAATTCTCAGAAACATGGGTGCTAGCAAATCACTTATCGAAAAGATATTTATTGCAGAAGGTGTTCTTATTAACCTTTTAGGCGGAGGATTGGGTTTGCTGTTAGGCGCCGCAATCTGTTTTGTGCAACAGCAGTTTGGACTAATTACCATGGGACAAACCAATGCCGAATACCTTATTACCGCCTATCCTGTGCAAATGAATCTCCTCGATTTTGTGCTCATCTTTGTCGTAATTTCAATCACCGGAATATTGTCCACCTGGATTCCCGTAAAAAGAATTATCAAAACCACCTTTGCCCAATAATTTCACAATATTTTCAAAAGCTTCATTGAAATGGTTCTAATTCCATTTGCCTGTAAAAAAGTGTAAGTAGTCTTTGTGGCTTCTTTGCGTGCGTTTTTGTAACAGCTTAAACTTTTGCTGTGCCATTAAAAAAGAAATAATAAGAGTTGAGACACTTCGCTTCTTTACCAATGACAGATTAAAAAAACCATTTCTGCTTTTTCTCCTTATCTGGTCATCCTGAGCCTGTCGAAGGACTTTATAAGTTTATACTATGTATACTTCGACAGGTTTATCCTCAAAAGGAGGGCTCAGTATGACCGTTAAAAGAACACGACTACACTGTTTGTATTTAGTTGCAAATATTGGTGAATTTATCTCTGTCATCAACCCTTTATTTTCCAATTTTTTTTGGATAAAGAATCAGTGTGACAAAAAGTTGAGAGACTTGACTGCTTTTTATCAAGAAAAAGTATGAATCAAAAAGAAAAATCTTCGAAGAAAAATGGTTTTTAGTGTTAGTAGAATAATCCTCGCTCAAGGTGACTTCGAGTGCCTACTTCGAAAGGTTTATCCTCTAAAGGAGGGCTCAGCACATTGCAGCCACCTTCTTGGGTTTTCACTAATAAAGAAAAACTTGCGTAAGCCATCACCGCGTAGCCCTAAAACTTCAAAAATATCTCAATCATCTGCGCGTGGGTGCCGAAAAAAAACAAATTGCATTTCTTGATGAGTTTTTAATAATTGATTGCAATTTGGTGTTTTTTCGAGCATCCACGAAAAAAAATGATCCGCCAACTGGCGGACGAATTTTTCGGGAATCTGAAGGAGCGAGCGAGCCCTCATAAACAACAATTTTCAAATACAATTAGCAATTTAGCAAGGGCGTTTATCAACCTTGGCGGTTGACAAGCGTCATATTTTAGTGTGTTTTTGAAAGTATTAGCCGTTTATGAACATTGCTATCTTTTAACGACCTTGTCAAAAAAGCGTTAAGAAAAAGAGGTGATTTTACGGCCTGCCCTCGAATATCAATTATAATCAAAATGCGATTTAGAAACTTTATATTCGGGGATTA
>JBBRGJ010000087.1:0-13449 GCA_038240835.1 Bacteroidales bacterium
TTATTCAGCAATTGTTGTAATTGTAACCATAAAGTTATAAAAAAAGTTCAAAACAGCCCTATTTATTATGAGATTTAACCTCTTTAAACAAATTCTTCACCGGCATATCCATCGAATCGAACACAAAACGGTTGGAAATTAAGATAGACAAAATCACGGTAATTAAAGAAGAGACTAAAATGGTAATCATAATCATGATTTGATATTTAATGGCCACCGATGGATTACTTCCTCCTAAAATCTGCCCAGTCATCATGCCTGGAAGTGAGATCAATCCAATGACTGCGGTAGTTGCAATGGTCGGATTAAGCGATTTTTTTAACGCATCGGAGATAAATCCTTTAAGTGCTTCGTTTCGGGTAGCACCATTGGCAATTGAAAATCGGTACTGCACTTGCTCTCGGTTAAGTTTGTTGTAAAACGTATTCAATGCGATGATGTTGTTAGACAGACAATTTCCAATCAACATTCCAGTAATGGGGATAAAATATCGAGCATCGAATAAAAAATCTAATTTAATCACTGCGCCTAAAAAATAGATATCTATCAGCAACACACTCACCAGCATAGAGATAAGAATAGGTATTTGAAATAGTTTTCTATTAATTTCGCTTCTTTTTATCACCGTATATGATGCAATGACAATCATGGCCATCACCCAGCCAATATTTACCCAAACATTGTTGAAATCAAAAATGTATTGCAAATAGATTCCCACCAAAAATAGTTGAACCGTCATTCGGGCAATGGCAATTAAGGTCGGTTTCACCATTTTTGTCCCAAAATAGGAGAAAATAATAATGGGTATAATGATCAACAAATAACCGATTGACAAATCTATCCAGCTAATATCCTGTGCTCCATTCATCCTTATATAGTATTTAATTTCTGCCAGAAAGCCAGTGATTGATAAGAAGACGTCAAATTTGAGGCTTGCGCTGCAACGAAAAAAGGGCGTTTACTAGTGTAAATAACCTGTTTTTGTTGCAAGCATAACAGCCTGTCCGACACTTGGCGGAAAGAAGTTGACGTTTTCTTGCAATCACTATTTAATTTGATAATTCGATCCATGCCCTGATTCCAAAGTGGATCGTGTGAACACGAAATAACGGTAGTCTCTGTTAATCGCCGAATTTCGGCAAGTACAGCTTCGGTAGATTCCTGATCCAGCGCTGACGAAGGTTCATCTAGAAGAATAAGTGGTTTTTTGAGCAGGAGTATCGATGCAAGAAGAAGTCGTTGTTTCTGTCCTCCCGAAATAGCATCGGTCTGTTTCTCCAAAATTGATGGATCGATTAGCAATCTTTCGAGCATGCCATTTAGTTCAATATCCGAAGGGAGATGGGCTGAATTTAGAGAAAACCGAAATAGTGAAAGCAGTAATTCTTTGCAATTTTTTGTCTCAAAAGCGAGTTCTTGAGGAAGCCAAGAAATATTTTTTCTGATGGTATTAATGTTTTCGGAGTTTACAAGGGTTTCATTCACCCATACGTCTCCGTTGTTGGGCAAAACAAATCCCATAATTAAATTCAACAACGTAGTTTTCCCACTTCCTGAGATGCCCGACAGAACTACTTTCTCGCCTTTAGCAACCTTCATCGAAAACGAAGAGAGAACATTCTCTTGCTGAAAAGAGACCGAAACATCATTAAAAACAACCATTTTAAGAAATATTCAAAGTTTTGCACAAAGATAACAAACTCTTGCAAATTTTGGGATAAAAAGTGGGGAAGGGGAAGAAAGTGACAGGTGACGAGTGACGAGTGACCGCGAAGCGAGTCTGGCGCGAAGCGAGTCTAGCGCGAAGCGAGTCGAGCTTCGCTCCGTCACTCGTCACTCGTCACTCGTCACTTCTTTCTAAACGAGCTTTGCTCTGTTAACTGATCACTGTTAACTGATCACTGTTAACTGTTAACTGATTCCAAACGAGCTTTCTCAACCTTTTTCGGCAATCAATTTTAAGCGATCCATTTGTAAAATATGAATATTTTTTCCTTCAATTTTGATGATTCCATCTTTGTTAAACTCTGAAAGGATACGAATTACATTTTCGGTGGTCATTCCAATCAGTTCTCCAATTTCTTTACGAGTAACAGGAATAAGAAATGACTCTTTTTCATAAATTTCAAGAGCAAATTTAAGCAAGACACTCGCAATACGTCCCCTTAAGTTTTTGCGATTTTGATCGGCAAACGAAGTAATAATTCTCTCAGAGACTCGGCTCATTCGTTGAATAAGGGCAAATCCAAAATTTGGATTATTCAGAATCATCTCTTTTAATTTTTCATAACTAAAAAAGCAGACTTCTGTGTTTTCGAGGGCTGTAATAGAAAAGAGGTAATGGGTTTCCGAAAAAATGGTAAGGAGGGTGATAAAGTCAAATGGTTTAGCGATGGAGATAATGACATCGTTGTGAAAAGGTTTCTGTTGATGTAATTTTACCAGTCCAGATTTTAAATAAACAAACTCTTCAATAGCTTGTCCTTGGCTAATAATCACATCTCCTTTTTGAAATTTGACCTCTTTTTTTGAGGAGCACATATCCTCTTGGTATTGAGAATTCATATGCTCAAAGATCAAGTTTTTAACGATGCAGTTAAAACAGTTGCAAAGATTATGTTCTTCGTTTGTCATTTTTCAAAATTAATATTTAAGAAGCATCCATTGGTAAATTAAAATTCTTCCATCGAAATAAGACCGTGAATTCAATTGACAGACCATGATGTCTGAAAATAAAAAAACCGAAATCAATTCATATCATTCATACAAAAGTAATCTATTTATTTTAAAAGTGATATTAAAAAAATTCTACTAATCTATAAATTTTGAATATTGTCAACTTCCCAACAATCGAAAAAGAGGAAAAAATAAAAATTTATCACTCAAAAATTTAGAAAAATCATTTAACCCAAATTTTACAATGAATACAGAACCGAAGCAAAAAAAATAGAAATTTTGCACCAATAATTCATCCTTTATGCAAAAAACTATCACTGCTAAAAAACAATAAATTCAAAATTGAAATAGACATCAAAAAGGCATTTAAGTAGGGTAATTACATTCGTTTTACACTCTTAAATATAGACGAAATAAAAAAAACATATAAAAAAAGCAAAATATCTATGAAAAAGCGATGATTTCAACATAAATTAAATTATATTTGCAGTTCGAAAACCGCTTGATGGCAGTTTAATGTTTGCGAATAAAATCATTCAACGACAAAGAACATCGCTTGAGTAGTTTTAGACAATTGATATAGAAAAAGTTAAATAATAAAAATAAACAATCAAACTTAGAAATATGAAGAAGATCAAACACCTTTTCTTATTTGCAATTTGTTTTGGTTTCCTTTTACAGGTAAACTCTGCTCCTGTTGACCGAGCAATTGCTAAAAAAGTTGCAATGACATATTGCAAACACAAAACTGCGTTCTTTAAACAAGATTTAAGCTCATCTTCTGTAATAAGCGAGCACACATTGTTTTTCGCTGGAAAAGCAACCATGTATGTTTTCAATCTTGAGCAAGGTTTTGTTATCACAACTGCTGATGATAGAGCTCCTGCTATTATTGCATACTCTTCAGAAGGACAGTTAGATGTAAACAACATTCCTGCACCTGCAAAAATGTGGTTAACTCCTATCCAAGAATATGTAGCAAATTTGCAAATTGAAAATCCAAAAGCAGCTACGCATGCACAGTGGATTGAGTTACAAAACGACAACATCACTAGCAACATTTCTACTGCAAAAGGGGTAATTCCTATCGTTACTAGCAATTGGGGACAAGCACAAGGATACAACGATTCCTGTCCAGAAATCGCTAACGGTCCTGGTGGACGTTCTTTGACTGGTTGTGTTGCTACTGCGATGACTCAAATTATGTATTATCACAAATACCCACAATTTGGCAACGGAAGCAACTCATACACACACATTTATTTTGGCACTATCAGCGAAGATTTTAGCTCAACTGAATATCTTTGGAACAACATGTCAAATACAGCAAACAGTACAACTAGAGCTAATATCTCAAAATTAATGTACGATGCTGGTGTTTCTGTAAACATGAATTATGGTCCAGATGGTTCTGGCACTCAATCTCAATATGCAGCATCTGCATTACAAAACAACTTTAGATATCGTCCAGACGTCCGCTCGGTATCTCGTTTAGATTATACGTTACTTAACTGGCAACGAGTTATGAAAGACAACCTTGACGCACACCAACCAATTTTATACTCTGGCACAGATGACGAAAGCACAAATGCAGGCGGTCATGCTTGGGTATGTGATGGTTACAACGACAATAACTATTTCCACATGAACTGGGGATGGGATGGAGCTGGCAACGGATATTTCTGGTTAGACACTCTTAAAGTAATGATTGGAACTGTTTCTCAAGGTAGTTTTAAAGCAAGTCAAAATGCGGTTATCAACATTGCACCAATTGGCCAAAAATTCTGCTACGAAACACGTGTTTTCAACGAGCCTAACTTCACATTCAATGACGGAAGTAATCTTTCTCCTTACAAAAACAACACAGATTGCAGAACTATTATCGATTTAGATAGCATGGCAATCAATCTTACATTTACCTATTTTGATACTCAAGCAGACAATGATATCTTAAAAGTTTATCATGGAACTACTGAAAATCCAGATTCATTAATTGGAACATATTCTGGCATTACGCCTCCTGCTCCAATTGTAACTCCTCAAGGCGGAAAACTTTATCTAGTTTTCACATCGGATGACAATGTTCAAGGTGAAGGTTGGACTGCTTCTGTTCAAGGTACTTGGCAAGGAATTAATGAAACTGCAACTACTTCTAACAATGTTAGATTGTATCCAAATCCAACGACCGACAATTTGTTAGTTACCATTACTGAATTAATGAATGCAAACACGACAGTTTCATTTGTTGACTTAACTGGTAGAGTAATTTCAAAATCTAACGTTCAATTTTCAAGTGCTGGAAATGCATTCGTAAATACAAGTGCACTAACTGCTGGTATTTATATCATCAAAATTGAATCAAATAACCATATTACTTTCTCTTCAAAATTGATTAAGAAATAGTATGTAATTCATATTTCAAAAAGGAGTTCGTCGAAAGATGAGCTCCTTTTTTTTATGCAAAAATTCATGCTTCAATTCAGCCCATTTATCCTCCACTTGAAGAGCAATATACAATGCTTTCAGTCCAATTATTATCAAAAAAAGTGAAGGGGCTCATCGCTTTCTTCTGTTTTAACTTTATGTACTTTATAGCCTTTTCACTTTGTACTTTTCCCCTCATAATGTGGCACAGTCAATAATTTATGATGTTACACAAAGAAGATTTATCTAACAGCATGTGAGGTAGACAAAGACTTCTTGATTCCTTTTTTGTCACAAAAATCGATTGCTTCGCATCAATTTTTTCGCCAAAAAACATATTTTTTTTTCCATTTCTGGACCCGGACGTTGCCCGGGCCTGATTTAAGCTGGGCACTTCGACTTCGCTCAGCACACCGCTTTCAGCCCGAAAAAAACACTTGCAGCGAGTTTATTCTCTATTGCAGGCTTTGCTCGAGCCAGATTTAAAATGGGCACTTCGACTTCGCTCAGGACACTGCTTTCAGCCCGAAAAACACCAAAATATCGTCATTCCGAGCGAAACGCAGTGGAGTGAGGAATCTCATTCTTTTCATCGAACAACAGTGTATCAAATTAGTTGTTTCAACAATGTGTTACAGAGTTAGCTTGCATTGAACTTAGCCAGAAGAGCTTTAGCATATTTGAAATGCACACGATAAAAAGTCCAACCAGAATAACGAAACCAATTAGCCCGAATTTTTAAAGAATCTGTGATTCTTTAAAAATTCGGGCTATGTTAACTGATCACTGTTAACTGAAACCTGTTATTTGGCTTTCGCTTTAGCGTCTTGGATCAACTTATCACCATCAGCTTTTGCTTTATTGATAAGGTTATTTGATTTATCTTCTGCTTCTTTGTTCAATTTTGCCGCTTTATCTTGAGCCTCTTTGTTTAAGACAGATGCTGTTTTTTGAGCTGCAATTTTAGCAATAGGATTACTCGCTTCTGAAATCAGTTTTTTTCCTTGAGCATCTGTTTCAGAAATCAATTTCTCACCCGCTTTTTTAGCTTCTGCTTTGATTGAATTTGCTTGTTTCTGTGCTTCGGCAATCATATTGTCCGCAGCACGTTGAGCGTCGTCTAATGCTTTGTTTACTTGCACTTTTACCTCAGTGACTACTTCTTCTTTTTTCTTATTCAACTCGTTTACCACTGCACTTTTCACATCGGCAACCGCATTACTAGCAGCATCTCTCATTCCTGTTTTAATCACAGGTTTGGTAAATGTTCCGCCAATTTTAATGTCAAATTTCAAGATTTCAGCCATATTCACGTTCACACCTGCTTGCGTAATTTTTCCAGTAACGCTGTTCACAAAGTCGTTGGCAACATTTCCAAATGCTTTCCGTGGAACTTGCATTTTCAACGTATAATCAATGGTTTGATCCAACGAAGTAGTCCCGCTGATGGTTGATTTTAAATTATCAAAAATCATATCAAATGGTTCTGTACTTAACTTTCCATCCAATATTTTGAACTTAAGAGCAAGATTGTTTAAGTTTAATTTCTTGAAAGCATCAATTTTAGATACTTCCGCAACTTCTTTAAGCAGATTAGATCCCATAATAGAAACGGCGGCAGTTTTGAGTATTCCAGAAGCATTTATTGTTTTCATTACAGGCGTCATCGTTTTGTCTAGCGTGCATTTCATATCAAACGAAGTAGAGAATTTTCCTGTTGCATTTTCTGCAATAGGAGCAAATTTCTTCATGGTTTCAATTGCTTTCCACGTTTTTTGGATATCTAAATTGGTCAATACAAATGACAAAACAGCTTCGGGTAACACCGATTTACTAGAATAAGAGCCGTTCATTTTAATCTGTCCATCAAGCACATTCATCAGGACATTGTTCATCGTTACTTTCTCGTCTGCAAGCTGAACCACACCACTTAAGTTCGTGATGTCCATCTTATCGTATTTTATCTTTTTAAAATTAGATTTAAGAACAAAATCAATATTTTTAGGAACTTCAAAAACGGTAAGAGCAGATACAGAATCAGCTTTTGGAGCAGCACCTGCAGGTTCTTCCGACAAGAATTGATTTGCATCAAAATAATTGGACGAAACCGTTAGAGATCCTTTTATTGGACCTTTGTCGAACATATAAGGAATAAAGTTTTCCACTCTTCCGGCAGCGTTAAAATCGCTCTTTTCCATCACAACACTCATGTTTGTAAGTTCTGCAAATTGAGGTGTAAACTTAAGAGCTGCATTGCTTACAGTAATTCCTTTTGGAAAATCTTTGTCGGCATAGAAGAAGTTTTTTAACTCCACCAACCCTGTTGCTTTAAATTTCTCGTATTGTTTTTTATCCAACATCGACATACGACCAGCAAATGCAACATCCATGGTCATCAATCCAGTTAATTTTTGATCTTTTTCCAAAGGATAAAAATCTTTCACAATGTTCATGTCAATTTTTCCTTTTGCTTTGGCATCAATGTTTGCATCGCTAATTGGAGTACTCACATACAAAGCCATATCAAATGGATTGCCAGCCATCTCTAAGTGAAATTGTTTCACATCAATAATGGTATTATCGGCGCTGCCACCTTTGTTGGAAATTTTAGCTGCAATTTGGATATTATTTACCGATTTTGGCAAATCAGGATATTTAAACATTGCATTTTTTACTTTCATATTCATTTCAAAAGCAGGCAAATTGAGTGAATCCATTTTCCCTTTGGCAAAAGCCGACATTTCAAAACTACCTTCGGTTTTGATTTTATCAAAGTCTTTTAAGAAAATAGCAGGCACCATCGATAGAATATTTTTAAACTCTGTATTCGGTGTTTTAAGTTTAATATCCATGTTGTAGCCATCTTTCAACATTTCGAAAAAACCTTCAAATTGCATCGAAAGCTCGTTTAACTTTATGGAGTTATCTAAGAAGTTGAACTTCATTTTATCAAAATCTGCATTCATGTCAAATTTAACATCCGCAGTACTTTTGTTTAAATAAGCCATTCCATCCATCACAAAAGTCAACTCTTTGATGGTGGTTTTGGTGCGAATATCAGTCGTTGAAGCCGTAAGATCTCCTTTTAAAGTGTGATTAAGTCCCAACACCTCAGCGGACATGTTAGATTCTTTATCGGTATAACGGATGTTTCCGTCTTCCACTTTCACTTTACTCAATGTAAGTTTAAATTTTGAAGGTTCCGAAGAAGTTGTATCTGCGGGAGTATCGGAAGGTTTCATGATATCCCAGTTTGCTTTTCCGTCTTTTTCTACCTTTAAATTAATGGTTGGTTTTATCAATGTAATGCCATCAATTTTGTAATTATCTCCCGAAATTACGCTAAAAAGATCGATAGAAACATGTATTTTCTTCATCCCAGCCAAAGTATCCCCAGCAAATTGATTGACACCCACTACCGAAAGATTTTCTAATCCTAGAGAAAAATTTGGGAAGCTACGGAAAAGAGTTAAATCAACATCCGTCCAATCTACTTTTGCATTGACTGTTTTGTTAATCTCTTTTTTTACCTGTTCGATAATTTTTCCTTTAAAGAGAAAAGGAAGCGCTATTAGAATAAGAAGAAAAACCCCTAGGGATATTCCTGAAATCTTTAATGTTTTTTTTACTTTGCTGTTCATTATATGTTTTGGTTTTAGTTATCACAAATGTAATCAAAAAAACCACATAGATGGTAAATTGTTCATTAATAATTATGGAAAGAGATTCTCAGAAATTCGGTAAATTAAAATTACCAGGAATACGACATTAAATCTATATCATGAAATGGAAGATCAAATTGTTCGCTGATAATTCGTTTGGTCACAAATCCTTTAAATGTATAAACTCCTTTTCTAAAGTAAGGTTCAGACTTAATAAACCCTTCAGCCCCACCTGCTTCGCAAATATTCAACAATACAGGTCCGAGATAGTTGCTGAGCGCATAAGAGGCTGTGTGAGGAACTTTTGAGGCAATATTTGGCACACAATAATGAGTAACGCCGTGGAGTTTAAAAATTGGGCTTGCATGGCTGGTCGGATGAGACGTTGCAATACATCCCCCTTGATCGATGCTCACATCAATGATAACCGAACCCGTTTTCATCTCTTTCACCATCTCTTCCGAAACCAACAGCGGAGATCTGCCATGGTTGCTATGAACGGCTCCAATCAAAACGTGAGCGGTTTTTAAACTCTTCAGAAGAATTTTGGGCTGAATGATGGAGGTGAAAATTCGGGTATTTAAATTCTCTTGCAATCTGCGCAATTTATAAATATTATTATCAAATACTTTCACCATTGCACCCAGACCCATGGCTGCTCTTGCAGCATATTCGCCCACAGTACCGGCACCCAAAATCACCACTTCGGTAGGGGTAATTCCAGAGAAACCTCCCAGCATATTTCCTTTTCCATATTCCAAATCGGACAGATACTGAGCTGCAATCAGAATGGATGTGTTGCCAGCAATTTCGCTCACTGCTCTCAAAATCGGGAACGAATGTGATTGATCTTGAATGTATTCAAATGCAATTCCGATGGCCTTTTTTTCGGTTATTTTCGAAAAATACTCCTGAGACTGTGTGGTCGGATGCAATGCCGAAAAAATAGTTTGATTCACCTTTAATAAATCTATTTCGGAAACGGATAACGGAGAAATGCGTAGCAATATATCTGCATTTGCAAATAAATAACTCGAAGCATCAATAATATCAGCACCCGCTTCTACATAATCTTGGTTGGAAAAATGAGCCGAATTCCCAGCTTTAGATTCCACCAAAACCCGATATCCGTTTTTTACCAGCAAATTAACTGCTTCCGGAACTAGTGCTACGCGGTGTTCACTATCATTGGTCTCTTTTAATACTCCAATGACCAGTTGAACATTGCTTTTTTTAACATCAAGCATCTCTTCTTGGGGCAATAACCCACTTTTTCCGAGATTGATTAAATTGTTTTGTGTAGACCCCATGTTGTTATATCTTAAAAGGTAAAAACCCGACTGTTGTTATTCTCTAATACTTCAATATTGACCATAACGGTGTTTGGTGGTAAAATCTCTTGGATAATATTTGGCCACTCCATTAAACAATAATTCCCACTCAAAATGTACTCATCAAATCCTAAATTCACTGCTTCTTGACTGTTTTTTAATCGATAAAAATCGAAATGATATACCGTTTTATCTCCACCAACATACTCATTTACAATAGAAAACGTAGGACTCGTTACCGATTCATCTATTCCCAAACATTGACAAACTTGTTTAATAAATGTAGTTTTCCCAGCACCCATTTCGCCTTTAAAAGCAAAAAGTCGGCTAGTTGGATATTTGTCAATCAGCGATTGAGCAATGGTTTTTAGTTCATCCACACTAGTGCAAAGAAATTGGGTCATATAATTATCAATATTTAGGCTTTCGAATTCTATATTTTTAAAATTACCTCGCTATATCTAGTTTTTTAATTACCTTACTTAGGGACCAACTGAATAAACGGAATCAGCATCTCTTCCATCGAAATTCCACCATGTTGAAACGTATCACGATAATAGTTTACGTAGTGATTGTAGTTGTTTGGATAGGCGAAAAAGAGATCACTTTGCGCAAATACGTATGAAGAGGACAAACTATTTTTGGGAAGATGAATGGTCTCTGGATTTTTAACCTCAAAAACTTCCTTGGAATTGGTCTCCAAACTTTTTCCCTCTTTGTATCTAAGATTTGTGGAAGTATCTCTATCGCCAACAATTTTCACAGGATTTTTCACTAAAATAGATCCATGATCGGTGGTGATGCAAATCGGTATTTTCTTTTCGGCCAGTTGCTTAATTAGTTCGTGCAAAGGGGAATGTTCAAACCAGGAAGTTGTAATGGATCGATAAGCCGCTTCGTCGGAAGCCAACTCTCTGATTAATTCACTTTCGGTACGAGCGTGTGAGAGCATATCCACAAAATTGTACACCACCACATTGAGAGGATTGTTGATATGTTGGTGCAATCCCTCGGTAATTTTCCATCCAAAATCAACATTCAATACTTTTGAATAGTGATGTTTGATGTTAATTCCGTAACGTTTTAGATAAAGATCCAACAGTTCACTTTCGTGTTGATTCTTGTGTCCCTCTTCGCCTTCATTAACCCAAAGATGAGGATATTTTTTTGCAATTTCGGAAGGCATCAATCCAGCAAACAAAGCGTTTCGAGCAAACTGAGTAGCCGTAGGCAAAGTAGCATAATAAAGTTCGTCGGAAGCCACATCATAGAGTTCTCTAAAAAATGGTTCAATGGCTTTCCATTGGTCGTATCTCAAATTATCGATGACAATTAAATAGGTGTTTTTATGCTGTTTCAGCATTGGGAAAAGTCGCTCTTTAAGGAGTGTTTGCGACATAAGTGGCGAGTCGTTAGAGTCTGGATCCAGCCAAGAAACATAGTTTTTTGCAACAAATCGACCAAACAATTTATTCGCTTCTGCTTTTTGCTGAATCAGAATATCCGTAATTCCGCTATCGCTATTTTTCTCTAAAATAAGTTCCCACTGAATTAAGTTAGCGTAAACAGTTTTCCAATCCTCCGTAGTGCGAGCTTCCATTATTTCGAGACTAAGGCTTCGAAACTCTTTTTGGTATCGTTCAAGATTTTTTTTAAGAATAAGTTCTTTGTTCTCAACAATTTTTTTGACACTTAAAAATATCTGATGTGGATTTACTGGTTTAATCAAATAATCGGCAATTTTGGAACCCAAAGCGTCGTCCATAATATGCTCCTCTTCGCTTTTGGTAATCATAACCACAGGCAAAAAAGGATTGAATTTTTTAATTTCTTCCAAGGTGTCTATTCCAGATAATCCCGGCATGTTTTCGTCGAGAAAAACAATATTTGGTTGTTCATTTTTAATAATTGCGAGTCCTTCGAACCCATTATTGCAAGTAATAACTTTTAGTCCTTTGGCTTCTAAAAACAGAATGTGTGGTTTTAATAAATCAATTTCATCGTCCACCCAAAGTATTTTAGTTTGTTCCATTTTTTTCTTTTGTTTATGAGGTAATAAGTTCTTTCAGCCTTTTTTAAAAATACTCTTGTTTAATCAGAAACTATCCAAAATGACCATTTAATTATCTTAAATTGTACTCTTTTGAAAAGAAATAAAATAAAAAATGATTATTCATTACAAATATAGTATATTTTTGGTCACAAAAAATAGTATATTCGCTTTTTAAATAATAATTGATGATAATTCATAATAAACGTAAAATAATCAACGACCCTGTGTATGGTTTTATTACTATACCCAACGATTTAATTTTCGACTTGATAGAACATCCTTTTTTCCAACGATTGCGACGGATAAAACAGTTGGGATTAACTGGATTGGTCTACCCAGGGGCGATTCACACCCGTTTTCAGCATGCCTTGGGAGCAATGTTTTTGATGCAACAAGCCATGGATGTTTTGCGCCAAAAAGGAGTGCAAATATCTAAAGATGAAGAAGATGCCACCATTATTGCCATTCTGCTCCACGATGTGGGACATGGTCCATTTTCTCATGCGCTCGAAAACTGTATTGTTCATCATATGAACCACGAAGATTTAACACTCTTATATTTCGAGGAGTTAAATCGTCAATTTGGAGGGAAACTCACCTTAGCCATACAGATATTCAAAGGGAACTACGAAAAAAAATTCCTACACCAATTGGTTTCAAGTCAAATTGATGTCGACCGATTGGACTACCTTTCGAGAGACAGTTTTTTTACAGGAGTTTCCGAAGGAATAGTGGGCACCGAACGAATTATAAAAATGATGAATGTTTCTAACGGAAATTTAGTCATAGACATCAAAGGAATCTACTCCATCGAAAAATTTGTACTTGCTCGCAGATTGATGTATTGGCAGGTTTATTTACACAAAACTGTTGTTGGCGCAGAGCAACTATTGATAAAAATACTCAAACGGGCAGAGCAACTAACCAAAAAAGGAGTTCCACTTTTCCTCACTCCCTCTTTGGAACAATTTTTAAAACACAACTACTCATTTCGAGATTTCCAAACCACGCCCTCGTTGCTCACACTGTTTGCCAACATAGATGACGACGAAGTGATGACCTGTATTAAAATGTGGCAGCACCATTCGGACAAAATACTCTCCCTCCTCTCCACAAACTTAATCAACAGAAAATTATTCAAAGTAGAACTTTCGGACACCCCAGTTTCGGCAACTCGAATTTTGGAGAAGCAAAACAAATACACCGAATTATATGATATCACCTCCGAAGAGTCAAAATATGTAGTTTTTGATGGAATGATATCCAACAGTGCTTATTCACATTTGGAAAGCAAAATTGGAAT
>JBBRGJ010000088.1:0-13064 GCA_038240835.1 Bacteroidales bacterium
GAAACGAACTCTCAAAAAAGGGAGAATTATGGCGACTGCAAGTCACCGAAGAAAAATTTATTGCAGAGATTGAAAGAATCAGAGATTATGAAATTGACCAAAACAGAAGTAGCTCCTTAAATGAATATCATATCCAAAAAAACGTGGAAGAAATGATTGCAGCGTTGCTGATGAATAATGCAACATATGAAGAAATGAGGGAACAAACGAATATGATTTTGGGGATTGAGTAACAAGGCAAATTCCAAACGAGTTTGATTTTGTATTGAAAATGAAATTATTATTCGGGATTAACTTCGTTGATCCCTGAGGGGGGGGCTAAACCAATTTGAAAAATCAACCGTTTTTTGCATTTTGTGCAAAAAATGGTTTTTTTTAATGCAATATAGGGCAAATTCAAACGAGTTTGATTTTGTATTGAAAATGAAATTAATGTTCGGGATTAACTGCGTTGATCCCTGAGGGGGGGGGCTAAACCAATTTGAAAAATCAACCGTTTTTTGCATTTTGTGCAAAAAATGGTTTTTTTTAATGCAATATAGGGCAAATTCAAACGAGTTTGATTTGCCCTATATTGCATTAAAAAACCCACCTGACGGTGGGTTGATTTTTGAAATTGGTTGCGGAGAATGAGGGATTCGAACCCCCGGACCCGTGAAGGTCAACGGTTTTCAAGACCGCCGCAATCGACCACTCTGCCAACTCTCCGGTGCAAAGATACAAAAAAAATCAAATCTACAAATTTTATTTTCTAAATATTGAACTTTTTCCTGAAATTTGAGATTAGGGTGTTGAGGTTTAATTAGAAATATTTTTTTTGAATATATTTTTTTTTGAAAAAACAAAAGTGGATGTGGTGCATAACATTTTGAAAATCTATTTTTTATGAGTTTTTGGATGGTTGATACCACTGAGTGTCTAAATGTGAAATTTAAAAAAATAAAAAACTCAAAGTTTGCCATATTTTTTACTATTTTTGCTAATCATAAAGATTTAGATCGATTTTTAATGCTAGTTAATTTTTAAAACCCAAAAATATGAAACGAATATTTTTTTTAATTTTATTACTCGCCTCTGCTGTTTCTTCTGAGGCTGGAGTGAAAGCATTTCTCACCTATACTACTTTTAATACTCCTGATGGAGGTGCGTACATGGAATCGTACATGTCAATTAGCGGGAAGTCACTTAGGTATGTGAAACAACCCAATGGCAAATTTCAAGCGGAATTGGAAGTATTGTACACATTTGAGAGGAACGATTCAATTAAATCTTTTCAGAAAATCATACTTAAAAGTCCAATAATAGATGATACCACAAGTGCCACTATAGTCGATTTTATGAGCGCCGAACGTTTCTTTGTCCCTTCAGGAACTCATAATTTTGTAATTTCTATTCGCGATGTCAACAGTAATAGCGAACCCGTTACTTCAAGTGAATTAATAACCATTAATTATCCAGTTGACAAAGTTACCGTATCTGGAATTCAGATGATTAGCTCTTTTGAGAAAAGTGAAATAAAAGATAACTTTAATAAACATGGATATCGAATTCATCCTTATTTTAGTGATTTTTATCCCGATTACAACAATCAGATTACTTTTTACTACGAAACGTATAATACAAAGTTGATTGATAGTGATAATCAGACATTTATTTCAAAATATTACATCGAAAATGCAACGACCAAGAAACCTGTAGGTGGATTTATTAAACAAAAAAAGGCCAAGTGTTCCGAAGTAGATGTCAATTTTGGAATGTTTAATATTTCGGGATTACCCTCTGGAAATTATTATTTAGTGGTGGAAGCGTTGGATACAAGTGGAAAATTGTTAGCGTTTAATTCTATCTTTTTCCAACGAAGTAACCCTAAATTGCAAACGAATAATTCATACACACAAGTAGATATTTCGAATACATTTGCTTCTAAAATTACTGATTTTGATACACTTAGAATGTATTTAGACTACCTCTATCCAATCATGGAGGGCGATTACACCGTGGGTTTGAATTCAATTATGTTGGATCAAAAGCAAAACATCGATTCCATTATCAATTCACCACTTTATAAAAAACAAAAAACGTTGATTATGCAACAATTTTTCTACGATTTTTGGGCTAGTAAAAACAGCATTACCCCTGAGGAAGAGTGGATTAAATATTTAGGGTTGGTGAATGATGTAAATAGGCGTTACAAATCGATTAATATTAAAGGATATCAATCGGATAGAGGTCGTGTGATGTTACAATATGGTCCTCCAAATTCAATAAGTACCGAAAGTATGGGCGCATATTCTTATCCATACGAAATATGGCATTACTACTTGATTAAAGGTCAGGGAAATCGAAAGTTCGTATTTTACAACGTAGATAGAGTTACAAATAGTTATCAGTTGCTCCATTCGGATGTTACGGGTGAATTTTACGAATCTGAGTGGGAGAAAATCCTGAACGGAAGAAGACAAGGTCCTGGAAGTCACGATGATAAATCGACTGATCCAACTTGGGGAGGTCGCACTGGCGACTATTGGAAGAATCCACGATAACCAAGTATATAACAATTATTAAAATGAAATATAGTTTCAAAAACGATTATAGCGAGGGTGCACATCCCCGCATATTAGAAGCTCTTGTAGCGACAAATTTAGAACAACAGGGTGGTTATTGCGAGGATGATTACTCGATAGAAGCTGTTGGACTTATTCGGAAGAAAATTGCCAATCCAAATGCTGGAGTGTATTTCCTTTCTGGGGGAACGCAAGCAAATTTAATTGTGATTGCAGCCATGTTGCGACCCTTTGAATCGGTAATAGCCGCTACTTCTGGACATATTAATATTCACGAAGCAGGTTCTGTTGAAGCTACTGGTCATAAGATTAATCAAATATTTTCGACCAACGGGAAGTTGAAAGCTCAAGATATTCAATTAGTTGTAAATGCGCATCAAGATGATCCGCCTCACATGGTGAAACCAAAGTTGGTCTATATTTCCAACACCACCGAAATAGGAACCATTTATTTAAAAGATGAGATCATTGCCATTTCGGAAGTGTGTAAGAAGAACAATCTTTACCTGTTTTTGGATGGTGCCCGATTAGCTTCTGCGCTTACGTCCGAAATGAACGACTTAACACTGCCCGAACTTTCGAGTTATTTGGATGCATTTTACATTGGCGGGACCAAAAATGGCGGACTGATAGGAGAGGCCATTGTGATAAATAATCCTGATTTCATTGCCGATTTTCCATATCATCTCAAACAACGGGGGGCTTTGTTGGGTAAAGGACGCGTGTTTGGAATTCAGTTTAGAGAGTTTTTCAAAGATAACCTATATTTTGAACTTGCAATACATGCCAATAAAATGGCTCAAAAACTCACCGTTGGAATTAGGGATGCAGGCTATTCATTTCTAACAGATTCACCCACAAATCAAATTTTTCCCATATTGCCAAATAGTGTGATTGAGAAATTAAATCAAGATTATGACTTCTACGTATGGGCGAAAAACGATGAAAGTTCTTCGGTCATTCGTTTGGTTACTTCTTGGGCAACCAAAGAATCAGCTGTGGATCAGTTTATTGCAGATTTAAACGTTAACTTATAACAGTTCAATCTCAAAACCAGCTTTTTTCACAGCGTCAATCACCGCTTTTTCATTCTCATCGTCGAGGGTTACTTCTAATACTTTGTCGGAACTTTCTAAATCCACTTTCCACGAATCTACATTGTCTAGATTGTTTAAGAATGGAGTGACTGATTTTATGCAATTTCCGCAATGAATGGTAGTTTTAAACTTTATTGTTTTCATTTTTTTGTGTTTAATAGTGTGTTTTTATATTTTTCGTCTCTTTAATCGCAAGCTATTCGTGAGCACCGAAATGGAACTCATCGACATGGCAGCGCCGGCAATCATGGGATTTAAAAGAAATCCTGAAATTGGATACAAAGCGCCAGCGGCAATTGGAATGGCGATAATATTGTAAATAAATGCCCAAAATAGATTTTGCTTAATGGTTTTCATTGTGGCTTTAGACAGTTTTATTGCTTTGGAAATTTGCATTAAATCCGAATGCATTAGCGTGATGCCAGCACTTTCCATGGCAATATCTGCTCCACTGCCCATGGCAATTCCTACATCCGCTTGCGCCAATGCGTGGGCATCATTAATACCATCGCCTACCATTGCAACGATTTTTCCTTCCTTCTGCAATTGTTGTACAAATAGTCCCTTGTCCGCAGGCATCATATTGGCTTTAAAATGTTGAATGCCAACTTCTTTGGCTATAACGGCGGCTGTTTGTTCATTATCACCCGTGAGCATGTAAATGTTGATGTTTTGATTGTGGATTTCCCGAACAGCTTCCATTGAACTATTTTTTACTCGATCCGAAACTGCAATCATAGCCTCTATCTTCTTCCCAACGCCAAAGAAAATTACGGTTTTTGCTTCTGATTTAAGTTTTTCAGACTGCTGGATGATTTGTTCAGGAATTTCTACGTGAAATAAGTTTGGAAATCGGCTGTTCCCTATAAAACAATCCATGTTATCCACCGTGCATTTTGCACCCATGCCAGTAACACTTTCAAAACCATCTATCAAAATAGGCTCCACTCCAAGTTCTTTAAAGTGAGCTGAAACAGCTTCAGCAATTGGATGTTCCGACTGATTCTCAATGGCTGATATAATTTTTGAAAACCTCTCTTGTTGCAACTCGTCAACCCAAAAAATATCAGTAACTTTCGGCTTTCCCTCGGTAATGGTTCCTGTTTTGTCGAGAATTAAGGTGTCTATTTTATATGCTGTTTCCAAAACCTGCGCATCCTTAATCAAAATACCTTGTTCTGCGCCCTTGCCTAATCCCACCATTAATGCCGTAGGTGTAGCCAATCCCAAAGCACACGGACAAGCAATAATCAGCACCGTAATTAAAGTGATGGTTGCATGCGTAAACAGTGGTTCTGGCCCAAGAATATACCAAATAGCAGCCGATATTAAGGCAATCGTCATCACCACGGGAACAAATATTCCAGCAACTCGGTCGGCCAACTTTTGAATTTGTGGTTTGCTCGATTGTGCCTGTTCCACCAACTTAATAATTTGAGAAAGTAACGTTTCGCTTCCTACTTTGGTGGCGATTATTCGCAACGATCCTTTTTGGTTAATGGTGCCCGCAAAAACAGTAGCTCCCTTTTGTTTGGCGACAGGAATAGGCTCTCCGGTGATTGAACTTTCGTCTACAAACGACTCTCCATTTTTCACTCGGCCATCTACTGCTAACTTCTCTCCAGGTTTCACAACGATCAATTCTCCTTTTAAGATTTCATCGGTGGGAATAACGACTTCTTCCCCATTCCGAATAGCCGTCACTTGTTTGGGCTTTAATCCCATCAATTTTTTAATCACCGAGGAGGTTTTTTGCTTTGCTTTTTCTTCCAAAAATCTTCCCAATAATATTAAGGTAATAATAATCACTGCCGACTCGTAATAAACGTGGGGCATCAATCCTTGATTCATTAGATAATGAGGAAAAATTGTGTTGAAAAGGCTAAATAGAAAAGCAACACCTGTACTTAAAGCAACCAATGTGTCCATATTTGCAGAAAAATGTTTTGCTTTTCGCCAAGCGATGACATAAAATTCGGATCCGCTCCAAGTCATAACGGGAATAGAAAGAGCCAACATCAGCCAATTTTTATACGGAAACGCATCCATAAAAAACATGGAAATCACAAATATCGGCACCGAAAAAATAGTCGAAAATATTAGTTTCGCTTTCAACTCTTTCAGCCGCTTTTGCTCAATTAGCTCGAACTCAATATTTACTTTATCTACTTCTCCAAACATAATGGTGTAGCCAATCTCTTTGGCTTTGGTACTGATCGTTTCCAGAGAAATCAACCGACTATCGAACGTAATTACAACCGACTGATTGGGATAATTCACCGCTACTTGTTCCACGCCATTTAATGGACTAAGATACGTTTCGAGGCTGATGGCGCAGGCAGCACATGTCATTCCTACGACCTTGTAATTCCCATTAATTATTGATTCGCTATTGTCGTTTTCGTTCATGATATTTTTATCATTAATTAATTTGAAAGGTTCTACTACCATTTGAGTGGAAAAGATCACATATATCAAATTGTTATTTCAAAATTGTCATGCTGAGTTTATCGAAGTATTATAGTGAAAGCCTTTTGAATGCCCTTCCCTTCGAGGGTCTCAGGGCAGGCTAACTCAGGGTGACAATGAAATAAATAAGCTCATACTTTAAACATGAAAAACTTTGTTATTGCATTTCCACTCAATTCGTAGTAGAACCATTTGAAACATAACTAAAATAAACGCATAGTGTTCATTTTCGAGACCCAAATAATTAAACTAAATCTGAGTAAATGTTTAAGTTTGTCAGTTTGTGAAATATTTTAGTCTTATTGCTTTGGCCTCATCTAACGCTATAAATTTATTTTGTTTCAGAGCTATTTTTCTTCTTCTTTCAGAATGCGATTAGCTAAATTATCAATAATCTAGATTTCCTTATTTTAGATTTTTTATAAATAGTCGTTAGTTTTACGAATGAATGTATAAATAGCACAAAAAAATGCATTCAAATGGGCAACCAACTCTTTTTTTTCATACTTTCGTAATCTAAAATCAAATAGAAACAATAAAATCAAATAAACAATGAACAAAAAAGTTGCAATTATGGCAATCCTTGCAATGTCTACAACTCTAATTTTTTCGAGTTGTGGTAGCAAAAAAGGAAAAGACAAGTCGGATACAGCAGAAGCGGTTGATTCGATGAAAATTAAAGTAGATGAATTTGCTACTGTAAAATTGACGGCTAATTTAAGCAGTTTAACCGCAAAAGAGATAGAGATGCTCCCATTTCTATTCGAAGCAGCTGATGTCATGAACGAGTTGTACTGGCATCAGTCTTATGGTGCAGATTACCAAAAAGCAATGGATACCATTAAAGATGAAAATGCTAAAAAGTTTTTCATGATTAATTATGGCCCATGGGATCGATTGAATGACAATAAATCATTTATTGCAGGGATTGGTGCAAAACCAGCCGGAGCAAACTTCTATCCTAAAGATATGACCAAAGAGGAGTTTGAAGCATTAAAAGATCCAAATAAAAAGAGTCAGTATACCGTAATTCGTCGCAACGAAGACAAAACGTTAAAAGTAGTTTGGTATCACGATGAGTACAAAGAGCAACTACAAAAAGCTTCGGATTTGATTTTGAAAGCGGCTGCAATTGCCGAAAACAAAGATTTTAAAAAATATCTTGAGTTGACTTCAAAAGCGTTGATGACCAGTAATTATTACGAGCGCGATATGGCTTGGATGAACATGCGTGGTTCTAACATCGATTTTGTATACGGACCAACCGAAAATTATGAAGATGCTTTGTTTGGAACTAAAACTGCTTTTGAAGCTTTTATTTTAATCAAAGATATGGATTGGAGTGTGAAGTTAGAGAAATTTTCGAAACTTCTTCCTACCCTTCAAAAAGCTCTTCCTTGCGAAGATAAATACAAAAAAGAAGTTCCTGCGTTGGGTTCTGACATGGGCGTTTACGAAGCTATTTACTATCGCGGAGATTGTAATGCAGGTAGCAAAACAATTGCCATTAACCTTCCAAATGACGAAAAAGTTCAATTGAAAAAAGGTTCACGTAAGTTGCAACTTAAAAACTCGATGAAAGCTAAATTTGACAACATGGTTATTCCTATTGGTAATTTGTTAATTGCTGAAAATCAACGTAAACATGTGAAATTTGAAGCTTTTTTCCAAAATGTAATGTTCCACGAAGTGGCTCATGGAATGGGAATCAAAAATACAATCAACAAAAAAGGTTCTGTTAGAGAAGCCCTTGGCGAAGAATATTCGGGACTAGAAGAGGATAAAGCAGATATTACTGGACTTTTCCTTACTAAAAAATTACACGAAATGGGCGAGTTAACCGAAGGTGAAGTAATGGATAACTATGTGACTTTTGTTGCTGGTATTTTCCGCTCTATCCGCTTTGGAACTGCTAGTGCTCATGGAAAAGCAAACTTAGCACGCTTCAATTTCTTAATGAAAAAAGGTGCGGTTACCAGAGATGCAAAAGGTCTATATAGCGTCAGCTTCGACAAAATGACCGTTGCAATGGAAGAACTTATTGGAATGATTTTGAAAATTCAGGGCGAAGGCGACAAAGTTGCTGCCAATAAGTATATCACCGAAAATGGTGTAAAATCTAAAGAATTAATTAGCGACCTTGAAAAAATCAAGAATGCAAATATTCCTCGTGATATCGTTTTTGAACAAGGAATGGACGTAGCTGGAGTTAAGAAATAATATTCTGGTTACTTAAATAAAAAAAGGTGAAACATTTGTGTTTCACCTTTTTTTTATGCCCATTTTTGAAGAAAGTGACGGGGTAACGGAGTAACGGGGTGACCGCGAAGCGAGACTCTTGCGAAGTAAGACGAGCTTTGCTCCGTCACTCGTCACTCGTCACTCGTTACCTCTTCAGACGAGCTTCGCTCCGTTACCCCGTTACCCCGTCACCCCGTTACCTCTTCAGTCGAGCTTTGCTCTGTTAACTGTTAACTGATCACTGTTAACTGTATCCCAGTCGAGCTTTCGTAGATCCACGAATTTTGGAGAAATTCGGGATGCTCCGTTACTCGTCACTCGTCACTCGTTACCTCTTCAGACGAGCTTCGCTCCGTTACCCCGTTACCCCGTCACCCCGTTACCTCTTCTTTTAAAAACCTACGGCTTAACCACCACAGAATCTGCTTTTGGAGGATCTACCTTTTCCGTTTTCTTTATGATATATTTATCCATTGGAGTATAAAACCAACCTCGTTTTGTTCCCCAATACAAAATTCCAATTAATAAAATCAGAAGAAGTAATATTACAGGGATAAATGGAAATTTCTTTTTTGAATAAGGATCACGTAATACTCGGGTAGAGTTTTTGGGAAGTACCGCTAAGTCGGTTAATGTTTTTCCAAAAACAAGATTAATTAAAGCCTTCGCATTCACAGCCCATCCGTTTGCATCTAAGATTGGAGCTAGGTTTCTTTTTCTTAATTTTAAATAAGCAATCAACATAGACGGTCCTGAAATTGCCAACATTATTCCTAAAATTGCAATGGGCATTTGCCACCATTCTAATTTCAAAAAGCCTGAAAAAACTGCAAGTAACATGGTGCCTAATGCTCCTAATGCAATTCCAATAGCTGCAAATATCCCTGCAAATTTAGCGATATCAAATGGTTCTTTTGGTTTTGCTACTGCTGCTGGATCGGGAGCTGTAACTGGATTTACATCGGCTTTCTTAGCCGAAGATTCTGCAACGGCTTTGTCTTTGGATGCCGCAAATTTCTCTATCTGATTGTTTACCATTTTGCTAAACCTTTTGTAAGGCATCCAAAATGCTTGACGGATACTTACGGGGTTTTCGATGACCTTTATCACTGTGGCATCCCAATCGTTGCCTTGAACATCATAAAATACGCCATTTCGGCCGATGTTCAAGTCATCTACATCGCCATTGGTAAGCGCAGCCACAATGGTCATCTTTTTATTCAGTTTGTGCGAAACACAATCACAATACATTAAATAAACACCACTTCTTCCCGCCGAAGCACTGTGTTTGGCCACGTCGTCGACTTTTACGCAAAGTTTGCAACTTCTTCGGTCGATGTACAATACTCCACTTTGGAAAACAGCGTTGCTTTTTAAAGAGTAGAAATCGCTGAAAGTGACAAAGTTAGAAACCAACGTGAAAATATCACGGTAATATCTAACCAATTTATCCACATCGGCAATGGCATTTGCTTCCTCTTCAAGTTCTAAATCTTTTGAAACGAGTTCCAGTAACTTAGCCTGATAATCTTCTTTCAAATATAGTTTAATGGCATCTGCATCGAGTTCTTCAACACGTGTTACTGGTTTTTTTGCTTGCCACTCGGTGAAATTTTTGAATTTTTCGCACACTTGTTCCCATTGACTTTCATCAATTATAGAGATTTCTCCGAAAAGTGGTACGATTATTTTTGTTCTAAAATCATCCAATTCATTTTTCCACGAAGGGTTAATTCGTCCTTGAATGTTCAGTTTTTCGCTAGAATCAACAAAAGACAATGGCAACTCCGATATCTCATCCTTGCTAACTACTGAGTTATTGGTGACAATGGCTTCGTATTTTGCTGCAAACTGATTGAAAGAGAGTAAGGATGTTTCATCAAATTGAGCTAAGTTGGAGCGCAGAAAGTAATCGTTAATTTTTGCCTCTACTTTTATAAAAAGGTCATAAGCTTCGGGCGTGTTCTCGCCAAGAAATTGTGCATTTGAGTTCTCTACGTCTCCTTCATCTTTCCAATTAATGTATGTTTTGCACTCTTCAAAAAACTGCTCAATAATCTCAACGTTGATGCCCGTCAGCCCACAACGATCCATTACGGGTTCATAAATAGAAGTGATCTGCTCGATGCTTTGTCTTAATAGTTCGTCGGAAGTAGATATTGAGGTGATAATTCCATCTCCATTAAACGGAGTGTCGGCAAAAATAGCAATCGTGTCGGAGGTTTCATCTACAGACAAGGTGTCGGCGTCGGGACGACCAATTTGTTTTAGAATCTGTTTGGCTGAGTTCATAATTCTCATGCCTGCTTCGGTATTTGTATTGATCAAAGAGAGTGGGAATGTTGATTTTGGACGAATTAATTCATTGGTATCCGTAATCAACTCTTCAATCCATTTGATGGCAGCCAGTACTTCGTAAACTCTCAATCGTTTGTCCTCGTCGGTGTCCATATACTCTAATGTCTTAGAGTCAATTTCTAATCCATATACTGGACAACTGAGTGCTGTCCATAACTTTTGATCTAATTGGTATAAGTTGACCAGGTCAGCGCCGTTTTCTATTGACACACGGTCTATTCCTCCGACGCGTGCAAATTTCCATTTATGATTTGCCATATGTGTGATTTTAAAAAGAACCTACTTGAAACAAATCAAATAGGTTCTTGTTTAAATTAAATAAAATTAATTATTCAGAATGTAGAGATGTTTTTAAAATCTACTTCTCTTTTCTATGAGTCAAAGGTAATATTCCGGCCATTTCGCCAATTACATTTACTAATTCTGAACCTGTTGGGATAATCACTTTTGAATTTTCTTTCAACGATGTTTCTACAGTCTCTAGTTTTCGTAATAGTTGAGCATTTCCGATGAAATATTTATCAGCCGCTTCGTTTACTAATTTAATCGCTTCAGCTTCCCCTTCAGCATGAAGGATTTTTGCTTGTTTGTAACCTTCAGCTTCTTTAATTTTAGAACGTTTTACTCCATCAGCCGTAGTTTCAGCAGCTGTAGCATAATCCACTGCAGCAATTTTCTCATTTTCCGCTTTTACTACTTTGTTCATCGTTTCTTGAACATCTTTTGGAGGATCAATCTCTTTCAATTCAGTACGTACAATTACAATCCCCCAACTTTTGGTCTCTTCCGACAAGGTGCGATGAAATTCTGAATTAATTTTACCACGCTCACTATTGGCCGATTTCAAAGTTAGAGTTCCAATAATATTACGCAATGTAGTACGGGCTAAATTCACAATTTGCCAGCGATAGTTATTTACATTATACACTGAATTTTTTACGTCTTCTTCAGTGTCTAAAACTCTAAAATAGACTTGAGCATCTACTCTAGCATTCAAATTATCGTTGGTGATAATTTCTTGAGGTTCAGCATCTACCATTTGTTCGGTTACATTTACCTCGAACATGCGATCGATAAACGGAATGATCCAGTGAAAACCGGGTTCAGCAAAAGTGTGATACCTTCCTAATCGCTCAATTAATCCTCTACTTGTTGGTCGAACAATACGAATTCCAATGAAAAATAGCAGTAAAAGCGCTCCTGCGCCAATAAAAATTAGTGATTCCATAGTTTTTCTCCTTTTTGTTTGTTTGTTCCTTCAAAGTTATTCTTTTTTTCATCACTAACCAAAGTTTTTGATGAAAAGATTCAACATATTAACATAATAGTGAATGAATTGTTTACAGCCCTGAATTAAAGGTTTGCCATTGATATGTTTTGGGTGAAAAATTGAGCGAAAATGAATGAAAAGTAATGAGACTTATCCTTTTAGTTTTACTTTAAATCCGGAAATTTAAAAAAGACCATAATCAATATGTTTAATATTACCAATGTAAATTCAGAATGATTCCACCAAGTTTAGTTTGGCTTAACTCGTGATTCTATGTTCCGGGTCAAAAAAAGCGTTAAGAACCGAGTCCCACTTTTTGGGACGAGCTCAATACGACCGATTAATGATAAAATATTCTCGTATTAAAAAGAGGGGTTATATGGCCTGCCCCCCTAATATCATGTACAATCAAAATGTTATTTAGAGACTTTATATTCCGTGATTAGCGAGGCGGAATTCTGTTGAAGTAAAGCACAAACTTTTTAGCTATGTCACAAAATACACAAAGAAGACACAAAATACACAAAGAAGACACAAAATACATTGATCTACCAGCGGGCTAGGTAGACAAAGATTTCCAGCAAACATGAATTCGCTCCTTCTTGTCCCGATTACTATCGGGATTTTGATTACTGGAGTTTATCTCGCAAGGTGTGACGTTAAGGCAAAAATATGAATCAAAAAGAAAGCCTTCGAAGTTAAGTCGTTTTTTGTATTAAAAAGACTGGTATGCTATCTCTTAATGACCTTGTCAAAAAAGCGTTAAGAAAAAGATGTGATTTTACGGCCTGCCCTCGAATATCAATTATAATCAAAATGCGATTTAGAAACTTAATATTCGGGGATTAGCGAGGCGGGTGCGTTGAAGTAAATAGATCCAAGTAGGAAATATCCGTTATGTGAATTAAATTACCTACGTAAACTTTATAGCGCCGTTTCTGTTTCGCTGTTTATCTTTAAAAATGAATTTATAACAACAGAACCGAGCATTAAGCATTCTAATTTATAAAACTTTGAAGGTTTTATAAATAGAATTGCTACAACTTGGCTCGCGCCGGAAAATTA
>JBBRGJ010000089.1:0-13059 GCA_038240835.1 Bacteroidales bacterium
TACGCACCCGTGCGCCACTCGCCACCCGGAATTGCTTCCTGTGCTGCCGTTCGACTTGCATGTATTAAGCCTGCCGCTAGCGTTCATCCTGAGCCAGGATCAAACTCTCCATTGTATATAATCTTAAGTTTTGTTCTGGCTGTTATCGTCGATTGAAATCATTAAAAATGAATTTTCAGGATATTTATTGTTGTCTCATCATTAATTCAAAGAACTTGTTTCATTGTTCCCATTGATTGGGAGTGCAAAATTACAACTTTATTTTTAATAACCAAATAAAATTTTATTTTTTTTGATTATTTTTTCCGTTGCAATCTTTCAATGAACTTCCCCGCACTTATCGTTTGGGAGTGCAAAACTACAACAATATTTTTATTATCCAAATGTTTTTATTGAAAAAAAATAAAAAAAATTGCTTTTTTGCTGATTATCAGGAAATTATTTTTTAATCAATATCCCATCAATCATCATTCAACACGAAAGGGCGTACTTACTATTGTGTAAAATTTGTTTTTATCCACGGTTGGTTTATCAAAAACTACTCTAAATATTCCTGATCTTTCTACAGTTAATCCAACAATGTACCTATTAATGACAAATTTTTCTTGGACACACTTCACTCCCCAAGTATTATTATAGTCTGTCCAATCGCCATTGATCCATTGCTGAACTCGATACAATGTCCCAGGTGTCCCACAACCATATAATTCAATCATCTGTATGGAGTCTATTGCTTCTATGTATATTTTTATCGACTCTTTGGGATCATAACGTTGCTTGTGTGTCTCTATCCTCGGAGTTTTACTTCTGGACTCTAGTCTTCGCAACTCCTGATCAAATTCGTTATGAAGTGTGATTGATTTTAACTCAGAAAATTTCTGCTCGCTATTTTTATCTTTTATTTCTAACTCAGAAAAGCCGATTAGCTTGTACTTTGAGATTGAATCGGGAATTTGATCGATGAGTATGTTCGTTTTATGTTGATCCTTATAAACAATAATCTCTAAAGCTAACAAATTAGATGGTGCGTAAAACTGGTAACAGGATTCTAACGTAAAACTAGGCTGAAATCCCCATCCACAAAGAGACTTTGGAACACTCCTCCATTTTTTTGTTTTGACATCAAGGTATCTTACAAAAAAATCATCTATCTCTTTACTAGCAACTGATTTAGTTTTATCAGACAAGGTGAAACACCATAATGAGTTTTTTACCTCCTTGGCTTCAACCTGATGTAAAAGCCCCATTATCATGAAAACAATAAAATATCTGATCGAGTTTTTATACATTCTTTATTTATTAGAGATCTGAATTTTATTCTGGATATTAATTTTATCTTCATGCAAATGTATGCAAAATCAAAACATGTATCGTAAAGAGATGTTCATTTTTTGAAATATGTCTTTTTTAGAAGATTTTTTTTTGATAATATCACTTAGTCCTCATGGAGTATTATCTTAAATCCGCAACCAAAATAGCATTATAACAAAATTTTGTCAAAAACTAAAACCACCTTACTTCGAAGATTCTTCTTTTTTAGTATCACTTTTGTCTTGATACAAAAGTAACCAAAAAATCAAGAAGGAGCGAATGCATGTTTTCTAGAAATTTCAAATACAATAAGCAATTCTTTAGCAAGGTAGGCTAATTTGAAGTCTTTGTTGTTTTCTATATGGCTTTGGCTTTTACCTAGACTTAAAATTAGGACGTGAACGCCCTTGCTGAATTGCTAATTGTATTTGAAAACTATTGTTTTTAAGGGCTCGCTCGCTCCTTCAGATCCCACGCGCAGATGATTGAGATATTTTTGAAGATTTAGGGCTACGCAGTGATGGCTTACGCAGGTTTTCTTTTTCAGTAAAAACCCAAGAAGGTGACTGCGATGTGCTGCGATGCGTTGAGCCTGTCGAAACGAGCCTGCCTGCCACGACTTGGCATGGTCGAAGTAAGGGTGTCGAAGTCACCTTGAGGGAGGATGATTCTACAAATACAGAAAACCACTTCACTCCGAAGTTTTTCTTTTTGATTCATGCTTTTATCTTGACATCCAGTCTTACAGGATAGACTTAATAACCAAAATTCCGACATTGATCGCGGGAGGATTTTGCACAAAAAAGAGAGTGAGAAATTTTGCAATCCCCCACTCTCTATTTAAATTTAACGAACAATCGTTGCTATATTTTAATTACCTTGATGGGTTTGTCTATAATTGATAGTTTTAAATAATATGAACCCACCAACAAATGTTCTATACGTATTTCCGATACATTTAGACCTGTATTGAGATATATTTCTCCTTGTTGAACTAGTTGTCCTACATTATTATATATAATATACGTTGTTACATATCCTTTTTGACTATTAATTTTCAAAGTAATGAAATCCTTTGCAGGGGATGGAAAGACTTCAGCTACCGTAATTTTTTGCGAAGCATCTACTCCTCCGTCTAATATTGTAACACTTTGAGAAGCAGAATCGGATCCACAATTACTATATGCTAACAGTTTAACCGGATATTGACCAGTTTGAGCATACAGATGGGTGGGATTTTGATCAACAGACGTTGTGCCATCCCCAAAATTCCATAGCCAAGAGTTAGAGTTTGATGAGTTGTTTGAAAATGAAAACGAGAGGAAATCTGTTTGGGTGTACATAAAACTAGCAGTAGGATTAGTGCCAGGAAGGATACTAGCTGTTACTGGAACTCTTGCGCTTACGCAACCAACTTCTTGAACATGCCAATCGTAAAAGAAATAATACACCGAAGAAGGATTGGAAGCGGCATTGCTAGCGGTAATTTTTACTAAATCACCGATGAGATATGGATAAGAAGCTGTTGTGTTATTTCTATATAAGTTCGGATTTGTATTCGCAGTAAGCTTAAATCCAGTTCCTTGTGGGACATCAAAATTTAAGGAAACTCGCGTCTGACCTACTGCCAATGTAACGGTTTTTTGTTGAATCACTACTCCCGAAGAGTTGTACAATTTAAATGTACGCGAGGCGGAACTGTTTGCATTGACCAATACCGACATTAATTTGAATGGTTTTAATGCATCAAAAAAGAGTCCGTATTCGGAAGTATTGTTATAAAATCCGCCCTCAGTGTTCACTCGACTATCACCACCGGTAATACTATCTGCTACATCCCAATTTTCGACATAATAGGTGGTATTTGCAGAAAGTGAAGGCGTAACAAACACATTTCCGGTTGCCAATAAAGTACCAGCAGTTGCTAAATTATACCATCTCATTGTTCCACTACCAGAAGCTTGGAGTGTAACTGAGCCAGCATTGCAACGCTGTCCATTGATGCCAACTGGAATTCCGGGTTGTTGGATGTGAATATAATTGGTTTTGATTGTAGTATCATTTTGGGAACAAGAGTTGGTGGATATTAATCTAACGGTATAAGTTCCTTCTGATGCGTATGTATGAGATGGTGAACTAAGTGTAGACGTAGCTCCATCGCCAAAACTCCAATTCCAGGTATTACCAGTTGCAGTGCTATCTGTTATATTTTGAAATGTAACAGTAGGATTACAAGTGATGGAATCTGCAACAAAAAATTTAGCTTCTAAACCAAGAATCAATTGTACATCTTTACGTACCGATTGTTTGTCGGCAGCGGTAATGGTATACGTTTGCGACAGATAGCAGGGTGCTGAATAGGTAACACTGTATGTTCCGCCTTTGATTGGGCGATGATAATTACCCACGGGCAATGAGGTATAGACTTCGGTATTATAAGCATCATGGCTCTCTATAAGGATTTTCGCTTTTATGGGCAATCCAGTATTTGCATCGGTGACAACACCTCTTATTCCATAAAGTGCTTGTTCCATGAATTGCATCAGCGATTTAAAGTTGTAATTCCAATAGGTATTCAAATTTTCAGTTCCCAGTGCTTTGGTGGCTGACACTTCCAGTGTTAACTCTCTACATTTTTGAAAATATCCCATATAATCCTGACGGCCTCCTGTAACTGCATACCAATCAGCACCTTCTGTCACTCCTGGGTAAGCACCCGTGTAAGCTACTTCGGTCATGTATCCATTGTTGGAAGCTGAAGATTTACAGCTATCTACATATTCTTTACATACAGAAATCCACCAAGCTGCATCGGGTTGTGGTCGCTCTGTCGTTGTATAATAATCCCAAGGGTAATTTGCAAGTTCTGCACCTCCGTGAAAATTAGCGCTCATCACAAAATTATGTGCGGTTGCAAAGGTCATAAAAGCTTGCGTTTCGGGTTGTGTAGCATTTCCGTCGGGATTATTCCCTGTCCAAGGATCTGGATAGTTACGATTCAAATCAACGTTGTTAAAATTGGTTCGAGTAGATGTTGGACTGTTTCCAATAGTATTATTATTTGTTTTATAGGTTCCATCGGGATTTGCAAAGGGGCAAATGTAGATTTCCATATTATTCAATAAATTCGTCACTCTGGGCACGGTAGTATAATTGGACAACAAGTAATCGATCAATCGTAACATAAAAATTGCCCCCGTAGTTTCATCGCCATGCATGGTGCTTGAGTATAAAAACTCGGGTTCATCTTCGTGAATGTTTACATTTTTGGAGATTTTTGCCACTAATATTTTCTTGCCACCGGGGGTATTTGCCAATATTGTGTCTATTTTACACAACGTTGGATAATTTGTCTGAAAATTGGCCAATAACTGAGTGTAAACAGAATACGTTGGATAACGATCCCAATTTACCATCTGCGCAGTGGTAGTAGCCATAGTGAATGCCTTACTAGCAGGTTCTGCATCTTTTATTTGATATTGGACTTGTTCGTTCAGAAATTTTTGTAAATCTGTATTATTCAGATACGCTCTGATTTGAAAATTGTCTTCCGAAACCATTTTCACATGATCCACGGAGTATTTTCGACTAAAGTAGTTCACCTGATCTTTGCTATTGGCAAAGAACTGAACTTGAACTTCGCAATTTTGATTTTGTAATAGATTGTTTACCTCAATCACATTCGGTTGATGATACGTTTGCGAGAATGCAGTCATCGCCACAACCATTAAGAAGATAACTCCTAAAAATCCCTTTGTTTTCATAAAAAACTCCCTGTTTAGTTCAATTAATTTGTGACATATTCATCACTTCAAATGCAATCAATTTATTTTAGGCTTTTGACCATTTCTCGTATCTTTTGATGCACATCTTTGTTGACAGGCACCAGCGGTAAACGTAACATATTCTCAATTCTTCCTTGTTCGCTCATAATTGCTTTCACGCCCGATGGAGATCCATCTTTAAAGCAAATTTGAATAAACTCGAGCAGTTGATAGTGTATCGTACGAGCCTCCTCAAAACGATTTTCCAAACATAATTTCACCATCATCGAGAGCTCTTTTGGAAATGCATTTCCCACCACCGAAATAATTCCATCGGCGCCTGCAGCAAGAAGTGGCAGTGTAATGGCATCATCTCCAGATATTACCAAAAAATCTTTGGGTTTATGCAAGATGATTTTCATAATCTGATTTTCAATTCCCGACGCCTCTTTAATGGCAATGATGTTTTTAAAATCATTGGCTAATCTCAACGTGGTCTCTGGCAACATATTCACCGCTGTACGAGCAGGAACATTGTACAAAATCACTGGCAATGGAGAAGCTTCCGATACTGCTTTAAAGTGAAGATACAATCCCTCTTGTTGCGGACGAGTATAATAAGGTGTTACTGACAGAATGGCATCAATTCCCGAAAAATCAAATGTTTTTAACGTATTTGCAATTTCAAATGTATTGTTGCCACCAATTCCAACAACCACTGGAACACGTCCTCTGTTTTGAGCGATAACGATGTCGATGACTCTTCTGCGTTCCCCATCATTCAATGTAGCCGTTTCGCTTGTAGTGCCTAGAACTACAAGGTAATTAACTCCATCAACGACGAGTTTCTCCACCAAAGTAGCCAATGCTTTTTCATCTATTTCGTGCGTGGAAGTAAACGGTGTGATTAGTGCAACTCCGGTTCCTCTAAGTCTCTGCAGTATATTATTTTCCATCTAATTTATCGGTATAATCGTTTATAAAGTACATTAAGTCGCTAATAGCATGATCTTCTTCTAGTTCTATCATCAGATCTAGATAATTTATTTTGCCTTTGGTATTTTTGCCGATTTTAAAATGGGCATTCGACGTTGCGGTAAAATAATTTAAAGGAAAAACATCCTCCAATGTTAGATCCAATAAAATATCAAAAGGTTCGTCGATAATCTCTTGCACAAAGTTAGCATTGGGTTTCCCAAACCAATTGGTCTCCTTATTACAAAAGAAATCATATTTCAACTGTGGAATGCAATAATATGGGACGTATTTATTGTTGTGATACCCCACTATACGCAGAGTTTTCCCTTCGGAGAGCAACAAGTTGACAAATTTACTCAACCACATGTAGGTACTCTCATCCCCAATTTCGTACAAGATGCCTACATATTTTGCATTTTTAAGAGAACAGAATTTAATCTCTCTGTTTCTTGTTTGAAGGGTGTTTTTCAAACATTTTTTCCGATAGTATCTTCTAATTTTTTCTACCACAATTTGCAATTTTCTGAATCAATTAACAAATATAGATAATAATCCTGAATCCACAAGAAAAAAAGTTTTTGAAAGAAAAAAAAATCTGATAAGAAAATCGAAGAAAGTGACAGGGAAGAAGAGAAGAAGAAGTGGCCGGGTGGCGAAGTGGCTGGGTAGCCGAGAGCGCGAAGCGTGGATGGGGCATGGTGAAGGGTCCCGAAAAATAAATCCGTCGATTTGCGGATTGTGATTTTTCGTGAATCCTCGAAAAAAAACGATCAGCCATTGGGCTGCTCTTTTTTTCGGGAGTGACGGAGTGACGCGCGAAGCTTGGATGCGCGATGCGTGATTTTTTTTTGTCGCTGATTTACCAGTCTTTTTTTAAACCACATCCGCCACGAATGCACGAATGAATTTTGTGGGATTGCTTTGTTGGTAGGATTTGACGCTGATTTTACCAGTCTTTTTTTCAACCACGTCCGCCGCGGTGGAACACGAATGAACACGAATTTATTGATTTTAGGAAGTTGATAAATCAACTGATTATCACGAATTTATTTGTCGCTGTTGTTTGTCGCTGATTTGCCGGTCTTTTTTTTACCACGAACCGAAGGACGGCGGAGCCAATTTAACGAATGAACACGAATTTATTGATTTTAGGAAGTTGATAAATCAACTGATTATCACGAATTTATTTGTCGCTGATTATTTGTCGCTGATATACCAGTCTTTTTTTTACCACGAACCTGGTTTCAGCAGAATAAATTGATTTCAGAGCACGGAGTGCTCAACGTCTTTAACCGTGAGCGCCAGCTTACGGTTAATCTGCGTCAGCAGAACTACTGCCTGGAAGGCTGAATGTAAGAAAAAAAGAAAGAAAAAAAAAAAAAAAATGAGGCCATTGCACAGATTCATAAAAGGCAGGTTTGTCCTCTAATTTAGGGTTCGTGGTATCGCTTTATGGACTTTATGAACTTTAAGGATCCCGTAAATTAAATCCGCCAAGGGGTGAATTATCATTTTTCGAGGATGTTATCAATCCTCGTTTACGGGACTCGAATTATCAAAAAATCAATCCGCCGCGGCGGATTTATAATTCGGCACTTTCCGGACTTTCCTGACTCAAGCCTATCTCTTCATCACTTTTTTCTTCATTTCCGAGTAAATATCTATTGCATTTTTTCGATCTAAACCACTTTTTTCGGCCACAGCAAACAAATCTTCTTTGGTGGGAATAAGACTTTCATTCATCGAGGTGGTGTGATAACCATTCATCCCTTCACTTGGAAGCAGGTCAAAAGCGGGCGCAAATTGCCATTCGGCATCCCGTAGTATAAATGCAAAATTCTTAGCGTGGTCATCTTTGTTGCTAATTAAAAAATTGAACACCATCAACCGGTATACTTTCCACATCTCCTGCATATTATGGGTAAGGACTTGACAAAGTTGAAAAATATGAAGATAATCGATGCATGGAATTCGGTAATCTGCATTCAAAAGTCCTGCAACACTTACAACATGATACTTTCCATTAGGTGTTCGATCAAATCGTTGGACTCCGAAAAACTGATTTTCAAACAATCGGGTCTCCGGCATCTCAATTCCACAACGTTTTGCTATTTGTGAATATTTAAACTCAGTTTTCCCAATACTCTTTGAATCGGAAGACGATTTGAATTTCACCAACCATTCTCTGTCATCAAACTTTACAAACACCTTGGGACGAGCACCGCCTGGCGAACCTCCCTGCTGATACAAACGTTCGATTGAACTTCCCTGATAATCGTCACTTTTCAATATTTTAGCTGTTTCGGTAGCCATGTAAGTAAAATCAACATACTCTTCATTGTTCATCACACTCCTATCTGGACGGAACTCTAAGGCGCCCCTACCCGTTGAACCCACAAGCGACAATCGGTCTAATAATGTTAAAGAGTGAAGATTTATCCCTTTACTTTTAAGATAACGATCCAAAATCAACATTCCCCAACCGTCGGGCAGACAATCATCAAAAACACCAAAATTACCATAAAATGGCTGCCTTTTGGCAATAAATACTCCGTTTTTCAGGGGCAACTCAAGAGGCGAAATGGACTTTCCAAAATTAAGATAGTGCGAATCATATTCAAATGCACACAGTCCATCAATCGTTTGAGCAACAGCACCGACTTTGATACTGCCCATAAAAACTTCAACACGCTCAATCTTTTTCATATTCTGCTCCCCCGCTTCCGAGTTTTACTGTTTGTGGATATTAAATCATCTAAACTTTGATACCTCTGTTGAGAAAACAACAAATCAAACTCCGCCATCATATCCAAAGCATTGGCAATCTTAACTAGATTACAAAGCGATATTTCTCCGCTCCGTTCAAACTTTCGATAAGTCTCAATATTCACTCCAGCCCGAGCAGATATCCCAACTTGCGTGTAATCCAACTCCAAACGACGTAACTTTACCCGATCTGAAATGGAAGAACAAATAGTTGCAACAGTTGGTTTATTAATTTGTATTATATTACTACTTATCATATTATTTAGATATCTATTATTGTTATATTACTACTTACAAAGATAATACTATTATTTATATTTTCCTAATTTTTGAAGAAGAAGAGAAGAAGAAGTGGCCGGGTGGCGAAGTGGCCGGGTAGCCGAGAGCGCGAAGCGTGGATGGGGCATGGTGACGGGTTCCGAAGAAGAAGTGGCCGGGTGGCGAAGTGGCTGGTCCCGAAAAATAAATCCTCCAACTGGCGGATTGTTATTTTTTCGTGGATCCTCGAAAAAAAATGATCCGCCAACTGGCGGACTGTTTTTTCGGGAGTGAGCGCGAAGCGTGGATGGGGAAAAGTGACGGGTCCCAAAAAACAAAGATTTGCCATACTTCGGCTTACTATATATCTATGTGATTGCATTTCTTCTTCTTTTTTTTTAAACACATAGCTCACATAGTTAATACATCACATAGAACACATAGACTTTTTTCCATCTTGCTATCTCCAATGTACCTAAGTGGTTCAGCTCCCTATGTGTCCTATGTGGTCTTTCCTTCTTCTTTTTTTTAAAACACATAGTTCACATAGTAAATACATCACATAGAGCACATAAACTTTTTTCCATCTTGCTATCTCCTATGTGTCCTATGTGGTTCAGCTCCCTATGTGTCCTATGTGGTTTGTATTTCCTATATACCTATGTAGTTCAGCTTTCTATGTATTTATGTGGTTTATCTTTTCTTTTACCCGCTGAGCTTTTTGATTGCCTATCTCTATTGGTTGGCTTTGTCGGTACAGATATTTCACTTCGTTCAGAATGACAAAGCAAGGCTATCTCTCCCCAAAACTTTCTCCAATAATATTAGAGAATTCGGCTCCTCAAATGATAAAAATTACTACATTTGCACCATAAAATAAAAAAACGAAATGGAAATCAAGATAAATACCATTGAAGAAGCAATCGAAGAGCTTAAAGCAGGGAAATTAATCATCGTTATTGATGATGAAGACAGAGAAAACGAAGGTGATTTTATTACGACCGCCGATAATGTAACTCCCGAAATTATTAATTTCATGTCCAAACATGGTCGTGGATTAATTTGCGCTCCCATTACCGAAGAGATTGCGGATCGATTAAATCTGAATTTAATGGTCGAAAAAAACACCGTTTTACACGAAACTCCATTTACTGTTTCGGTAGATTTAATTGGCGATGGTTGCACTACTGGTATTTCGGCGTTCGATCGTGCCAAAACTGTTAAAGCACTTATTAATCCAAATACGAAACCTGAAGAATTAGGCCGTCCTGGTCATATTTTTCCACTTAGAGCAAAAGCGGGTGGTGTTCTCAGACGAACCGGACACACAGAAGCTGCTGTTGATTTAGCTCGTTTGGCTGGTATGACTCCTGCGGGTGTATTGGTCGAAATCATGAACGATGATGGCACCATGGCTCGTTTACCAGAACTGATGGAAATCTCGAAGAAATTCGATCTTAAAATTATCACCATTAAAGACTTAATTGCTTATCGCCAACGGACCGAGAAATTGGTTGTGCGCGAACAAAGTGTCTCTTTGCCTACCGAATGGGGGAATTTTGAACTTATTGCATATCGTCAGTTGGATAACGATTTGGTACACCTTGCACTCAAAAAAGGAGACTGGGAACCGAATGAACCTATTTTAACCAGAGTTCACTCCTCTTGTGTTACCGGCGATATCTTTGGTTCTAGCAAATGTGATTGCGGAGCTCAACTCCACAAAGCCATGGAAATGGTTGAAAAAGAAGGAAAAGGTCTTATCTTATATATGAACCAAGAAGGCAGAGGTATCGGTTTAATAAACAAACTGAAAGCTTACCATCTCCAAGAACTTGGCAGAGATACCGTAGAAGCAAACATTGAACTTGGCTTCAAACCCGATGAACGTGATTATGGTATTGGTGCTCAAATACTTTACGATTTAGATGCAACAAATATCCGACTAATCACAAACAACAACACCAAAAGAGTGGGACTTGCTGGTTATGGAATCACAATTCAAGAACTTGAACCTTTAATCATCACGCCAAACCCTCACAACCTCAAATACCTCAAAACAAAAGAACAAAAAATGGGACACGATCTGCATTTTAACTTTTAGGGGGAAAGAAGTGACGAGTGACGAGTGACCGCAATGTCAATGCCTAAATAAGGTTGACCGTTTTCACTCACTCATTTCAAGTTTATATGCTGATAATACATCTTGATTCTGAGGCTTTGTTTGCTCAGATTTTTCGGGGCTAAATGCCCCTAAAATCTGGTTATTTGCATCAAATGACTCTGTCATCATCAGCTTTGTTTGCTTGTGCAAAGATAATTGTTCTTTTTCAAACAGACAAGGGGTTTTTCTTTTTAACTCAATATGAGGTTTATCTTCGTTGTAAAGCATTACACTTCGGTCAACTTCTTTTACTAAATCCTCAAAGGTTCTTATGTCCCTTTTACGTAAATAATTATTCTTTATCACACCATTAAGTCTTTCGGAAACACCATTATCCCAAGGAGTTATACACATACTGTTCGTTATTCCATGATCTTTTGTTAGTTTTAAAAAGCTCTTGTCATAATACTGTCCTCCGCCGTCAGAGTGAAAAATCAATCCCTTTAAATTGACTCCTTTTCTTGTTTTTATGGCCATTTTCAAACTAGGCAATGTTGTGTGTTCCGTAGAAAGCCTTTTGGATGTACCATGCCCTACTATTCGTCTTGAAAATGTGTCAATTATAAATGTTATATAATAAAACCTTCCTGACACCTCGTAATAAGTGATATCGCTTTGCCAAACTTGATTAATTTGTGTTATTGATATCCCCTTTATTAGATTCTCAAATCTTATCACACCTCTGCTATCAGTCGTTCTGCTGTAATTTCTAGTCACAACACTCATTAGTCCATAGTTCTTGCAAAACCGCTCAAAAGCATCGCGACCAATAAATTCTGGAGATATTTTATAATACATATCTCTACAACACATAGTTGGATGATCTTCTCTTATTTTGAAAATCAATAAAAGGAGTTGCTCTTCGTTAGATTTGAGTTTACAACTCCGTTCCAAATACTGATGAACAGCTTGTTTGCTTATATTAATACTTTGATAAAGCATATTTAAACTGATTTTGAGTCGTTCTCTATTATGCCAGAAATATTCGATGGTTTGGTGGTAAACTTTTTTTTTATATCCACACCATATATCTCTTCTGCAATATCTATCATTTTATCCTTAAAATCCAAAAGGACTTGTTTCTGACCAACAATACGCTCTAAATCAGCAACTTTTTGTTTTAATAACACTAATTGCTTTGTGTCGCTATCTGATTCGACAACCATTTTAATCTTTTGTTTTTTCATTTTTCCATATTTATCAATCCAGCGGTAAACAGTTGTTGCTGAAACTTCGTATTGTTTACAAATATCGGAAACTTTTGTTTTCCCTTGTTCTATTTCACGAACTTTTGCTGTTTTAAAACCAGGACTAAAAGTTCTTAAATGTCGCTCCGCTTCACTCATTTGAAATTGATCTCGTCTTGCCATTTTTTTTTTTTTTTTGCATTAATAAATATGCTTATTAACGGTCAACCTATATCAGGCATTGACACAAAGCGACGATGCGCATCCCGAATTTTAATCCGCCGCGGCGGAGAGATTTTGTAAAAATTCGTGTCCCGTAAACGAGGATTAAAAGATCCTCGAAAAAAAACGAACAGCCATTGGGCTGCTCTTTTTTTCGGGAAGCGAGTCCGGGGAAAATTAACGAGTGACCGCATCCCGTCACTTCCTCAAATTCGTGTAATTAGTGGAAAAACTTTCTTCAGCCAGGCTAAGTTCTAATAATGTCAGCAATTATATGTAACTTTACCAAATGAAATCAATAGAAGAGATTAAAGACACATTCAAAGGCCTTCCAGGTCTTATTCAAGAGCAATTGCTAGATGATTTATTGAAAGATTTTGAATTGCGAGGTCAAGTACTAGAGAATGTA
>JBBRGJ010000090.1:0-13057 GCA_038240835.1 Bacteroidales bacterium
TGGAACCAATTTTTCCACTTATTCCGAAGTTCCCTATTTTCTGAAATATTCCGAAGTAAACTACTCTTCAAATTATTATTTAGGATTTTTGGACGTGACTGGTGTTGGAGACACGGAATATTCAGCTGGAGAGGGCTGGACCAGTGGCGCATTTAATGTAGGTTGGGATTATACTGAAAATTTACCCACTTCAAATGCATTTTTGGGTGGTCCTCAAACCCAAATAGAGGTCTGCTCTCAGGGAAGATCTGACGGTGAGCACATGCATCATCTTCAAATCCAATTTCCTGGAATCACCAAAGACACGATTTACAACGGATATCCAAACATTCGTACTTTTGTTCAAATTCCAAATTCACTTTTGGGAGGTTCCACCACGCCCATCAATTTTAAATCGATAGAAGTAGTGAGTGGTCAAACTAACTACCAATCTTTATCCTACATAAAACTCCTTTATCCTCATAATTTAACCTTGGAGAACACTCCCGTTTACAAACTATTTTTACCCGTTTTTGGCGCACTTCCCAAAGCGGTTTTAAAAGTAAACTCAAACACACTGGCTTCAAACTCTGGCGATAGTGCTTTCTTTTACGATTTGACCAACAACATTAGAATCTCTCCTACAAAATCGGGGACACAGTTTACTTGCTTGGTGAATAACCTTTCAAATATCAAAGAGTTTTATCTAACTTCGGATCAAAAAACTGGACAAATTTCTCAACTGACTCCAGTAAATGGAACTGGTATTTTTACAAATTTTGGCGCTGAACCATACATCAGCAGCGATTATTTAATCATCACACACAATTCACTTCGAGCCGAAGCCGAACAATATAAAACCTACCGACAAACTTCTGGATACCCCGTTTTATATACTCCAATGATTGCAGATATCGACGAACTTTACGAACAATTTTCTTACGGAATTCGCAAGAATCCATTGGCAATTCGCAATTTTGCACGTTTTGCCATTGTCAACTTTCATCAAATTCCAAAAAATTTATTTTTAATTGGAAAGTCGTATCGGTCAGCCGAAAACTCCAACACCATGCCCATGTATCGTAAGAATGGTTATTTTTACAACAACACATTGGTGCCAACTTTTGGAGTTCCACCTTCGGACAACTCATACACAGCCGGTTTGCTAAACCCGGGAGACTATTCAATGGCAATTCCTACGGGTCGTCTCAGTGCAAAAATCCCAGACCACGTTAGCCTGTATCTTAACAAAGTAAGAGAGTATGAGTTGGCGATGCAAACGCCTCAACCGTGGATGAAAAATGTGTTGCATTTTGCTGGCGGAACTGGGTCCTTGCACACCACTCTGTTGAACTTTTTAAATGATTTTAAAACCACCGTCGAAGATACACTGTTTGGTGGTTACGTGCGTACTTACGAAAAAACCACCACCGAACCAATCCAAATAAACCAATCCGATTCTTTAAAAGCAATCATCAACAACGGTGTTTCGATGATGACTTTTTTCGGTCACGCGGCTGGAATTGGTTTTGATATTAGCATCGATAATCCCGAAGAGTACAACAACTCAGGAAAATATCCCATGCTTTTAGGACTCTCTTGTTTTGCCGGCGATTTGTACACCACCGGAGTTGGCAACGACAGAGGAAGCAGCAGCGAACAGTTTGTATTGATTGCCAATAAAGGAACCATTGCATACTTGGCATCGGTAAGTAGCGCCAAAGACGGCTATTTATACCAATTTTCCAATAAGTTTTACAAAAACTTTGGGCAATTAAATTACGGAAAAAGCATTGGCTACAACATCCAACAAACCGTAAATAGTTTTGCATCACAATCGTACATGAAAGAGACTTGTATGGATTTAACCTATCACGGAGATCCAGCCGTTGTGTTAAATTCATTCGAAAAGCCTGATTATGTGATACAACCGACAGATATTTCATTTAATCCTGCCATCATCACCACAGAATATGACAGCATCACGGTAAACATTCAACTGCGAAATATTGGCCGAGCCATCAACGACAGCATCATCGTAAGGGTAAAACGAACGTTGCCCAACAACAGCATCGAAGATCATTTTATATACACAAAAGCACCTTTCAACACAGACACTATTGCTGTGAAAATAGCTGTGAATCGGATAAATGGTGTGGGAACAAACCAACTATTTGTCAACTTGGACAATAACAATGAAGTAGATGAAATTTCGGAAACCAATAACAGCACCTCACTTTCTTTCACAATTGTTTCCAGTGATATAATTCCTGTATATCCGCCTAAATATGCGGTTATCGACACTAATAAAGTAACATTAACAGCCTCCACAGGTTCGCTCTTTTTACCCAACACTTCGTTCACAATAGAAATTGACACCACCGATTTATTTAATTCTCCGCTCAAGCGCTCGACAAACATCTCGTCTCAAGGAGGCATTTTGCAATGGGAAGTTCCGTTTATATTGACAGACAGCACGGTGTATTACTGGCATGTATCCAAAACAGGAGACTCCACTTGGAGAGAAAGCTCTTTTCAATATATTCAAGGAAAGAAAGGATGGGGACAAGCCCACTTTTTCCAATTCAAAAACGACAGCTATCAGCTAGTAAATTACAATAGACCTCAACGGAAATTTGATTTTATTCAAGAGGTAAAATCGTTGAAAGCACAAACTGGATTTTTTGGTTATGGAATGCCGTGGACCGAAATATGGTATAAAATCAATGGTTCTATATTAGACCAATGGAGCTGTATTCACAACAATGGCAATGGTTTTAAGATAGTTGTAATCAATCCTATATCTGGAATTCCATGGGATAATGTTGATTCCACTAGACGATTTACGGCAGACAACTCTGGATTAATGGGTCAGATAAAATGTAGGGAATACGAAGTTCCGGCTTTCGATTTTTTCACTTCAGACACTGTGTCTAGAGAAAATTTAGCCACTTTTATCGACTCCATTCCAAATGGACATTATGTGTTGGCGATGAGTTTAAGAAACAATTTTGCTCCCTATTTTAGTGAACACTTAAAATTAGCTTTTGAGTCATTTGGAAGTACAAACATCAGAACATTATCGGGTGCGACCCCGTACTTGATTTTTGGGAAAAAAGGAATCAATCTTTCCAATCCTGGAGACACTGTGGTAGAACGAGTTGCAAACAACTCTGCCGAAATAATCAATATTTCCAAAGAGTATCGAACCAGTTGGGACGAGGGGGCAATCACGTCCGAACTTATTGGTCCTGCAATAAGCTGGGGTTCTGCACATTGGCGTTTAACGAATGTTGAATCAACAGATACCGTTTCTCTGCAAATTATTGGCGTTACTTCAGTTGGAAATGAATCGGTTGTGGGCTCTTACCAAATATCAACGCCAGATATTTTAAATCTTCAAAATATTGTAGATGTTAATCAATATCCCTATTTAAAGCTTAAACTGTTTGCAAAAGATAAAACCAACAATACCCCTGTTCAACTTAAAAGTTGGCATGTAATGTACGAACCAGCGCCCGAAACAGCTATTGATCCCGCTTCTTATTTTTCATTCTACAATACATCCATTCAAGAAGGAGATTCGTTGCGCTTTGCAATTGCAACCCGAAACATTAGCAACATGGGCATGGACAGTCTGTTGGTGACTTATCGAATTATTAGAAACAATATACCTGTTTGGACTAAAACAAAACGACTCAGACGCCACCCTGCGGGAGATATCTTAATTGATTCAACCTCTGCGCCTACGCTTGGACTGCAAGGAATGAATACCTTTCAAGTAGAATTTAACCCAAATCTTGATCAACCAGAGCAAACCCATTTCAACAACATTGCAGAGGTTAATTTTAACGTTTCTGGGGATAAGATAAATCCAATGTTGGATGTCACTTTTGATGGAGTTCGAATAATGAACGGAGATTTAGTCTCGGCCAAACCCACCATTCAAATCACCCTTAAAGATGAGAATAAGTTTTTACTACTAAACTCATTATCAGACACAACCCAATTTAGAATTCGAGTAAAAACTCCAAAAGACACCGACTTTGTTCTTGTGCCATTTTACGATAATGGCGTAGAATTGCTGCAGTTTATTCCGGCAACGGCCAACAATAAATGCCACATCATTTACAGAGCAAACCTTCCTTCGGATGGAATATACCAACTGGAAGTGGAGGCAATGGATAAATCAAATAACCTTTCGGCGATAAACAAATACACCATCTCCTTTGAAGTGATGAACAAATCGACCATCACCGATGTGATGAATTGGCCAAATCCATTTTCCACCGCCACACATTTTGTTTTTACACTAACAGGATCTGAACTGCCCACTTTTTTCAAAATTCAGATTATGACCATCACCGGTAAGCTGGTGAGAGAGATTGACTTAAACGAATTGGGCGCCATTCACATTGGAAGAAATATCACCGATTATGCATGGGATGGGAAAGATCAATTTGGAGATCAATTGGCAAATGGGATCTATCTTTACCGAATAGCAACCAATATAAAAGGTGAAAATATTGAGAAAAAAGAGTCAGGTGCATCAAAATACTTTACCAAAGAGTTTGGCAAAATGTGTTTGATTCGATAAAATGATATTAACTTAAATCTATTAAAATGAAGTTATCAAATAGGACTTTTACAAAAGACGAAATTAGCACGAAATTGCAGTCAATTTACAGCAAATCATTTGCTTCGATGAATTTTAAAGAGGCATACAGCTTAGCTTTAAATGTAATCGATTTAACTACTCTAGAAGGAAGTGACACTCACCAAAGAGTAAAAGATTTATGTGAAAAAGCACAGTTTTCCAAACTTGGCAACCACATTCCAAACACAGCTGCCGTTTGTGTTTATCCTGTGTTTGTTGCCACTGCCAAAAAAGCGTTAGAGGGAACAAATATTAGAGTTGCAGCCGTTGCAGGTGCTTTTCCTTCGGGACAGTCTCCGATTGAAATAAAAGTAGCCGAAGTAAAATATGCCGTAGCTCAGGGAGCCGATGACATCGATATGGTAATTTCTCGTGGGACTTTTTTGGAGGGTGATTATCAAACAGTTTTTGACGAAATAGTTGCCATTAAAGCGGTTTGTGGAAAAGCACATCTAAAAGTAATCTTAGAAACGGGCGAACTCGAAACTCCTGAAAATATTTATAGAGCAAGTGAAATAGCCATTCAAGCAGGTGCTGATTTTATCAAAACCTCAACGGGAAAAATCCCAGTGAACGCCACTCCCGAAGCAATGTTGGTCATGCTTGAAGCCATTAAAGATCATTATGATGCAACCGGGAAAATGGTGGGCATTAAACCAGCAGGTGGAATTGCATCGGCCGAAGAGTCGCTAAACTACCTAAAACTTGTCGAAAACATTTTGGGCGAAAAGTGGATGAACAACGAATGGTTGAGATTTGGAGCAAGTAAATTGGCTGACAAAATATTGGAAAAACTTAAATAGTGTTCTGCTGAATAGTGTTTGCCAGAACCAAGTTTACGAGCTCAGCGCGTTGCAGTGCGATGCGTTGAACCTGCCTGCCACGACTTGGCGTGGTCGAAACGAGCCAGTCGAAACGAGCCTGCCGAAACGAAGCTAAAACTCTGTGTTTGACCCCGATTCAAAGAATCGAGGGTTTGCAATAAGAAAATGTCAAATTTGAGGTTTATCTGACATTTGGTAACCTATCGAAGTATGGGAAGTGAAAAATATTTAGAAAAAAAAACTTCAAAAAATCCTTCCCTTCGATGCCTCAGGATGACTCGAGAAACAGAAAAGTCAGAAGTAATGTTCTAATTCTGTCATTTGCAGACTAGAGAAAAATTCGAAACTCTTTTCAATTCATCAAATACCCACTCGATATTGGGTGCAAGTTGTGGGTGCAAGGTGGTCGTGAAGTGCTTTTTCTGAATCACCATTCAATAGGTCTTCGAATAGATTGATTAGGTTTAATTTCTCTTCGGTGGTTTTTTTCACAAGGACGCTGTCGGTCAAATCGATTAAAAAATTAGAGAAAAAATTAGGTAAATCAGTTACAATCTCTGTATTTAAATAGTTTTGTTCGTGATACATTGTGTGATAGCAACCTATTTGTTTTTCTAAAATTAATCGATTTCCTTTAAAATTGGTCATAAACGTTGATTTCTGACATTGTGGAAGACAACCATCATCCATTACCGTTTTTTCACATCCCACTACCTGATGAAACAAGCATTGTCGGCTGGTCATCAACTCTATGCGATGATAAAGGCTGTATAAAAGTTCAAAATTTTCTGGTTTTTTAATTGCTTTTATCTGTGATTTTTTGATTTCGTTGGAAATAAATGCTCCAACACAATTAAATTTTTCTTTTAAAACCGCCAAACTAAATGAGTTAACTAGGTTGAAATTTGGACCAGCGATCCACTCGGATTTACATTTATATGCTTCAAAAGCAATCCCAACATTATCAGTCACGATACGATTAGCTTTAATTTGATGTAACAAAGCTACCGCATCGGCATAGTCCTTTCCTATCAACACCGATGGGAACCAAGGAATAAGTTCATGATGTTCTTCAAAGAGTTGACGGTACTTGTTTGCGCTCTTTCCCAGACTGTTAGGTAATTTAAAATAGACCGAAGCGGAGGTGTTTGCACAAAGAGAAACGTCGTCAATGGACAAAATCAAGACCGAAAGAGTGGCTTTTTTATCGTTTGAGATTACCTTTTTGAGTGCTGGAATTGAAACAGGCTCAATCAGTTCTCGAGAACCATTGAGTACAAAGAGCAACTGTTTTTTAATCATTGTAAGCTCTTTGAATGGGATGAACAAGTTAGGTTGCAACTGATTCAAATCAAGTTTATTTATAAAAAACTCTGTATCATTTACCGATTTGAATCGCTCAAAGATGGTTTTTTCGTCTAATGTTTGTGAGGTAGTAGCTTCTTCTAATAGAGTATCCGAAGAAATTGCAAACACTTCGTCAGGGGTATTGACCAACACCACCAACGGTTCACCAGTTTTACCAGACACATGAATGGACAAAGGCGCTTTTGAAATGTTATAGTCAATAAGCACCTGTTCTACGTTGGCAATTATCTCTGTCCGTTCATCATACACATCGCCTTTTGCCTTTTCTAGGCTGTTTTCACAACCATTTTGAGTTGAAAGATAGATGGCTGAGTGGTCACGAGGATTATCAATAAACAAGTTTTTCGAAATATTTCCTTTTAAAAAATCATTGGAAAAATCACGATTAAATACCGAATAGAGCGCTTTATTATCCGTAAGAATGGTGTTTGTATTGTAAAAATGTTGCAATTGTTTGCGCCAAGCATCTACCACCGTGTAAACGTAGTGAAACTTTTTGATTCGTCCTTCAATCTTGAGCGAATCCACACCTGCATCCACTAATTCCACCAAATCAAAAAAGGCAGAATTATCTTTAAGGTTTAGCGGAAAATCGCTCCCCACGGGAGTCGTTAAATATTGATCTCTGCAGGGCTGACTACATCTTCCTCTGTTGCCAGAATTGCCGCCAAAGACAGAACTAAAGTAGCAAAGACCTGAAAAAGAGAGACAATTAGAACCATGCACAAACACCTCCACACCCATATCATGAGCGTGCGCGACGGCCGACAAATCTTTAATTTCAGCAAGACTTAATTCTCTTGAGAGATTTACCCGTTCGACCGATAGTTGTTTCAAAAATTCAATTTGACCTTTGTTGTGCGTGGTCATTTGAGTAGAAGCGTGAATTTTTAGACTTTTAAAATAAGTGGAAACCAAAGACAACATTCCCAAGTCTTGAAGAATGATTCCATCTACACTTGTGTTTACCAACTTGTTTAAAACACTGATAAAAGCAGGTATTTCACTGTCAACAATTACGATGTTAAGAGTAATAAACACCTGACATTGGTGACTATGGGCAAGTCGCAAAATTCCTTGTAGGTCATCAAAATTGATATTTGTAGCTCTATTTCGAGCGTTAAACTTATCCAACCCACAATATACTGCATCAGCACCAGCCGCAATGGCTGCTTTTATGGAGTCAATATCCCCACCCGGTGCCAATAATTCAATCTTTTTATTCATTCAACCGCAAAGTTATACCAATATTTTTTATAATCTGTTATTGTGATTTTCAAAATGTTGGATTAAAAAAACTTGGGAAACCTTTGACAAATAATCATTAATGAATTCTTTATTGCTTTTTTGATATAAAAATAGACTCAGTATTGTTTTTCTTTGTGGCTTTTGTGGCTTCTTTGTGGCCCTTTGTGTAATAGCAAAAAGTTTAAACTATGTCACAAAGTATCACAAAGTTGTTCCACTATATTGAAACTTTTACGCAAACTACAAAAACCCAGGATAAATCAGAATTGATCTGACAATAAAAATCCCAAACAGAAATAGAGGAAGTATCTTCATTAATAATGACAAAAAAAACATCATTTAATCGTTCCGCTTATTTACAAAAAACCATTTTCATAAAAATTCGATTATATGGCAAGCAATATCTTTTAAAATCAACGTTTTAGGATTTTTTAATACAATCAACCATCATTTATACTGTTTATAAACAAACATGCTATATCTTTGCATAAAATATCATCTAAAACGATTTTGATAAACAATTCAACGAACGACATGAACTCCGAAAACAAGTCAAGCAAGTTTTTTTCAAAAGTAGAACAATCCTTTGAAAATGGGTCAAAAACAGAGGGTAAATCGACCAATATCCCATACATTGTAGTAGATAATTTTCCAAAACTTGGGTTACTCACTGCGTTAAGATTTTTAGAGTGGGTTTCGGAAAACCCAAATGGCGTAATTAGTCTACCCACTGGCAAAACTCCAGAGTTTTTCATCATGTGGACTACTTATATCTTAAAACATTGGAACGAGAAGAAAGTGTCAACACTTTTGGAAAAATATGGGTTAAAAGATTTAAAAAAACCTTCGTTATCGGAGTTGCAATTTGTTCAAATTGACGAATTTTACCCCATCAGTTCCAAGCAACACAATAGTTTTTACAATTATGTGGTAAATCTATACATCAATGGTTTTGGACTTGATATCAATAAGGCATTATTAATCAATACCGACGAAATTCCATTGCCAGAAGGCAAACATTTTAGCGAAATTTTCCCCAATCACAACGTGGATTTATCTCTTCGCTATAAAGATTGTGCAAATCATCTACAGCATTTACAACAGCAAGCCATTTTCATGATTGACGAATGGTGCAGCGAATACGAACAAAAAATAAGAGACAAAGGCGGAATTGGATTCTTTTTAGGTGGAATTGGTCCCGATGGCCACATTGCCTTCAATACCAGAGGTTCGGACATGCACTCCACCACACGATTAACGTCTACCAATTTTGAAACACAAGCAGTTGCGGCTGGTGATTTGGGAGGAATTGAGGTTTCAAGCAAACGAAAAGTAATCACGATTGGTCTCGAAACCATCATATACAACCCCAACGCAGTGGCAATCATCATTGCTGCTGGCGAAGCCAAAGCCGAAATTGTTAAGCAATCGCTCGAAAACAAACTTACTAATTTTTACCCTGCTACCATCCTAACCAAACTCGACAATAGCCGATTTTATTTAACGGAAGGTGCGGCCATAAAACTGACCAATTCTGTAAAGACATACTTTAGCAATGGACCATGGAATCAGGAAAAGACAGAAAAAGCAATCATGGATTTGTGTCAGAAATTAAACAAATATGGACACCGAGTAACCCTTGAAGATCTTAGAGACGATGAACACTGCAAGTTGATTCCAAACATTGACGAAAACACAGTCAACTCGGTCATCGACAGTATGAATAAAAAAATCGAATTGGGTTTAAAACCCCTCAAAGATGAACGATTTTTACACACTGGTCCTCACCACGATGATATTATGTTAGGCCTTTTCCCATACATTGCCAACCATTTTCAAGAGAACTCAAACAAGTTTAACTTTACCATTCTTACCTCTGGATTTAATGCCGTCACGAACCATTTTATCATCGATATATTGAAAGATACTGAAAAGTTTCTGGACCAAAACCAAATTCAAATGGTAAAATATCCCGACTTTTTTGAAGTGGGTTACCGATTAAAATGGGACAAAGACATTTACCACTATCTTACCAGTTTGGCTGCCAATGAGCCATTGCAAATGCGAAGAGGACTTTGCCATCGGTTTACACGTGCACTCACCGAGGTTTTTGATATTAAAAGCGTCAATCAACTTCGAGAAACCATCAGCGAAGTGCTTATTACATTAAGAAAAAGCTTTGACGGGGAGAAAAATTCACCCAAAATTCAAAAACTTAAAGGAATGCTTCGCGAATTTGAAGAAGACTTGGTGTGGGCTCATTTTGGGGTTCAGGGTAAAAACATAGAGCACTTAAGATTGGGTTTTTACAAGGGAGATATTTTCACCGAACTTCCGGAGAAAAAACGTGACGTAGAACCAATTATAGCACTGTTTGAAAAAACAAATCCCACCATCATCAGTCTAGCTTTTGATCCGGAGGGAAGTGGACCAGACACACATTATAAAGTACTACAAGCCGTTGCTGAAGCATTGCGTGAATGGGAAAAAACCAAAGATCTAACCCATGTAAAAATATGGGGATACAGAAACGTCTGGCACCGATTTCATCCGGCAGAAGCTAACATTATTATTCCTGTATCTTTAAGCTCCATGACTTCGATGGATAACATATTTAGCAGCAGCTATTTAAGTCAGGTAGACGCTCCATTTCCTAGTTACGAAATGAATGGGAAATTCAGCGCACTTTCTCAGAAAATTTGGGACGAACAGCTCTCTTCGATGCAGTTGCTTTTGGGAAAAGACTTTTTCTATCAAAATGAAAACCCAAAACTAAGATCCTGTCACGGACTGATATTTATGAAAGAGATGTCGGTGGATGAGTTTTTACTCCATGCTCGCGAACTGGAAAAATCGACCGAAGGAGATATTCAGTTGCAATAAAGTAATTGAATCGTATTTAGAGGGGTGATATAGATGTAAATTATTTAGATAAATCTGAACAAAAAGAGAACATTCAATGAAAAACCAATCAATAGTAGGAGTCGATGTTGGGGGAACCACCATCAGTATTGGTAGAGTGGTAGATGAGAAAATAGTCGCAGAAACTAGTTTCCCAACCCAAGCTCACAGAGCTGAAGATGAAATCATCCAAGACATAATTCGTGGCATTGAAAAAGTAATTGAACCCAACACCATCGCAATTGGCATAGGAACTCCAGGGTTAGTGGACGAAGAACTGGGAATGGTCTATGATGTTTCCAATATTCCTTCATGGAAAGAGGTTCGGTTAAGAGATAAAATTGAAGCACATTTCAACAGAATAGTCCAGATTTCGAACGATGCCAACTGTTTTGTAATGGGCGAAAAAATATTTGGAAAAGGAAAAAAATACCGCAACTTTGTCGGCATTACCCTTGGCACTGGAGTGGGTGGCGGATTGGTGATAGACCAAAAATTATATCCCGGAACACTGATGTCGGGCGAGTTTTGTGGAATCCCTTATTTAGACAAAAACTACGACTTTTATTGTGGCAGTAAACTTTTCACCGAAAAACACGGTATTTCAGGATTAGAAGCTTCGGAAAGAGTATTGGCTGGCGACAAAAAAGCACAACTTATTTTTGATGAATATGGCGAACATTTAGGAAATCTTTTCAAAACGATCATCCTAATTCTCAATCCAGAAGCCATTATTATTGGCGGATCCATTGCTAAATCTTATCCGTTTTTTGAGAAATCCTTAAAAAATAGTCTAAACAACTTTGCCCTAAACAGGGTAATAAACCAACTGAAAATTGAAGTCTCCGAAATTGACAACATTGCCGTAATTGGAGCCGCAGCATTGGTTTACAACCACAAACAATTTAACCAAATTTTTTAAAAACAGCATCTTTGTTCTTTATTTTAACCGCAGAGCGATGCATTGCGATGCGTTGAGCCTGTCGAAACGAGCCTGTCGAAATGTACGCAGAGAAAAATAAAAAGAGGGAGAACGCAGAGCGCAAAGCAGAGATTGCTTCGCAAGAATTTCGCTTTGCGCACTTGGCTACCCGGCTACTCCGCCACTCCCGAAAAAACAGAAATCTGTGATTTCGTTTTTTTTCGAGGATCCTCGAAAAATCACAATCCGCCAGTTTGCGGATTTATTTTTCGGGATCCGTTACCTCTTTTGTATCCGCAGAAAAAAACTATTTAAAAAACTGACAACAATCAAAAGAAATCAACCATTGGTGCTAATCAATGCCAACATTTTATGATTGATAATTTCTATTTGTTTGGAAGATGTTTTAATTATTCCATCCTTGGCAAATTCGGTCATTACCCGGCTCACACTTTCTCTCGAGGCATCCACCATATTGCCAATCTCTTCTTGAGTAAGAAAAAATGGGAACGTTTCGGAATGGTAAATATTATTGGAAAAATCGAGTAAAACATCCGCTATTTTGCCACGAACCTGCTTTTGTGTCCTATTTACACAACGATTATAGGCTTCGAGTTCGCTTTGACAAAGTTCAATCAATATTTGGTCGTTAAAATCTTGATTTGTCCTTAGCAACATTCTAAAAGTTGAAATATCGATAAAACAAACTTCCGAATCGTCGATTGCCGTAATTGAATATTGATTTACTTTATTTCCAAAAGTAGTGGGCAGACCCAAATAGGTGGATGATTTTACTATTTTTACAATTTGTTCGTGATACGGTCCAGTAATGTGAATTTTGGCCAATCCTTTCTTCAAAAAGGCAATATTTGTAGAATACATGCCCTGTTTGATGATTGAATCTCCTCTTTTAAACTTGACCGAAAGGCAGTTTACAGAGAGGGTTTCTAGTTCGGTTCCATTGAGTTTTTGAGCCGCTATAGATTTAAATTGACATAAATTACAGGCTGTTTTCATACGTGTTTATTTGATTGTCTTTCGCAAAGATAATTATAAAATGTGAGATATATCACATTAAAACAAAACTAATATCATGAATGAAAACGCTGATACTCTTAAATTTATGCGTTGCTTTGTACATCAATAAATAATAGAAAA
>JBBRGJ010000091.1:0-12922 GCA_038240835.1 Bacteroidales bacterium
TTTAGGATCCCAAGACCAATAGTTACCCCAAGCAATTTTTGCCCATAAAGCGCCCATCAGCATTCCTAACGTGAGCAAACCGAAGCCAATGTAAACTAACTTAATCGATTGGTTGATGATATCGTTTGCAGCTCTTTTAAAATAGAGTCCAATCAACGAAGAGAGCCAAGCGGCTCCAAGTACAGCATACGAGATCATATAAATAACCACGTGAGGGATAAACCAAGGACTTTGCAGTGCGGGCATCAACGATTTACTTTGATATTCGGGATGAATGATATCCACAATTAAAAAAACAGAAGCCATCACAAAACCAAGCCAATACATCACAATGTCTTTGGTGGAAAGATAGATAAACCAAGTAGTCCAAGCAATAAAAAACGAATACCAAAGTCTGGTTTCGGCCATCGTTCTAAGAGGGGGACGTCCCAAGGAGCTCCAAAGTATAATTACAAAAACTAATATTGCGATATTCCCAATAATTGGAGTCCATTTAAAAATAGGATACTTCGTATTTAATCGTGGTACGGAAATCATAATTCCACTGAGCAACCATGTGATCGCAAATACAATAAAAGCAGCAGTTAGCCATGTCCAAATCAATGTTTACCTTCCTTTCTTTTAGAGAGAACTTTGGTAAACATCAATAGAATCGCTCCGAGCATCATCAAGAAAAATCCGGTGTAAACAACTGGCAACCAAGGATCTTTTACGAGCATAAATGTGCTATACTGAGAGTCGTTGCCCAATTTTCCGTCGTAACTGTATTGATAAATAGTCCATCCTTCACATTTGGCTGGTTTATTCACCGAAATAATCACTTCGTCGGCACTTCCATCAGTTTTGGAATAAAGAATTACTTTCGATCCAAAGTACGAAGGTTCGGGTGGAAGTAACGACAGCAACATATTATTGGAAAAAGAATAAATCATAGGAGGTTGCATATAATTGCCCGAAGAAAGCCACACATCTTTTTTAGTCCCTTTCGGAAATGTCACATCCACTTTTACTGCGGGCATGCATCCTTCCATTCCGGGAGTAGAGACAAATTTAGCACTATTCCAAATTGCTTCTGGATAATATTCTTTGACTTGTATCTGATATTCATTTAACGATATCGAAGCATTTTTCTCTACCTCAACGGGTTGATTTTTTCTGCCTTTGATGGGATTAAACATACTATCCACTAGCATCATTTTGGGAGGATGATTCTTGGCCACAAAATCTTCCAATTTAATTGCAAGTGGCAACTCTTCAATTTCCCCTTTACTATTTTGTCCAAACCAAATAGTCTGTCCTTCGTACACCTGCATAATCAGCTCTTTCTTATCTACAGCACCTAGAAGTCCTGCTACGAGGACAATCCATAATCCAAAGTGATTGATAAAAAACTGAATATTTTTAAGATTAAAAGGGAAAATTCTTTTCAGGGTAACAAACCCAATAATCAACACAACATAAAGGCACGAAATGGCAAACATCCAAGTATAAATAACATCGTTGAGGCCTAGAAAAACAGAAATTTCTTTTTGTTGAGGAATCACTGCCATAAAAATCACCCAAACTGACAATAACAACATCGACGAGATGGTTGCAGCTGGCGAGGACATCCAAGCAATAAATTTTGATTTTTTGAAAAATAGAAAGAGTAGAATCTGAATTACAAACAACTCTATAAACAACAGCATATTTTGAGGGAATGCGATGATACTATTATCTACATGTCCAAAAACCAATTGTAAAGAGGCAGAAATTGCAAGTAGGATAATGATAATCACAGAACTTATCCAAAGGTTAACCTGAACGACTTTAGTCATAAATAGAATTGATATTATATTCTTTTAGGTTTAGGCATTTGTTGCTGACGAATTTCTGCTTTTTTCAACCAAGTAGGAAGAACCATTTTTTTCCAATTTTCTTTATCATCTTTCAACTTTTGAGGATTTAGCCCAATATATTTTTGTGCTTTATCTTTGGTTGAAAGATCTGGAATTTGAACTTCTTTGTTGTATCCCAAACTTGCAAGCACTCTAGCGGTTGCAATACGAGCTGAAGCAGCTTTATCAATTCCAGCAGAGATGATGCGCATGCACTCAAGTGGAGCATGAAAAGGTCCACCATGACTAGCAGCCACAAAATCCCAACGCCATTGCGCTTGTCTAATTAATTTCTGAATTGGTTTCATTTGAGCAGCAGTAGCGCCTTTATCAATGGCAAATCTAGCTTCGATGTGGGCTTTTACCAACAAGTCTTCCAAGTTTATTTTTTGCTCATTCACTTTTGTTTGGCGATCGTAAACATTTTCGATAAGAGTCTCTTTCTTTTCACGGTGACAAACCATGCAAGAATTTTCGACATTATTGAGCGGACTTTGAATCTTATGATCTGTTATTTTCTGACTACCCACAGTTTTGTATGGCATGTGACAATCAGCGCAAGAAACACCACGTTGGAAGTGAATACTTGTCTGGAATAACTCATAATCTGGATGTTGCGCTTTAATCATTGGCGTTTCGCTTAAAGGGTGCGTCCAATCCGAGAAATTAATCTCATCGTAATAAGCTTCGATGTTTTCAACGGAGAATCCTTTATCCCAAGGGAATGTAACATATTTTCCATCACCTTTAAAGTAATATTCCACGTGACATTGAGCACATACTTTCGTACGCATTTCGTTGGAAGGAGATTTAGTGATATCTATATTTTGGCGTTGATAAGCTTCTTTAAATGGAGTTTGGAAAATTCTCAAATTTTGATTTTCAGGATCATGGCAATTTGCACATCCAATTGGGTTTACAATTTCAGTCAACATTTTAGACCAAGGTTGTTTGTAAAATTCAGCAGCGCCAATATTTTTCATCACTCTAGGCACATCTGGACTTTTACAAGTCCAACAGCTGGATTTTTGCATATTATTCTCATTGTTTTCTGTGGGAGTACCGGTTCTAAGAGTATTTTGAATATCCTGGATGGCATAAATATGTCCACGAGGCTGATTGTAATCCATAGAAAATGCGTAACCTGCAAATAGAATTACAATGCGAGGATCTTCAACCAATACGTCTCTCATTGCGTTGCCATTAAATTTTGATTTAAACGAAGTATCGGCCATTTCTAAAAAGGAGTCGTACTCTTTTGGAAATGATTCTCCCCAAACGTCGTTTCTTGGTTCAAACTCGTCCAATTTATATTTAGGAGCATTTACCAACGTTGCTTCATTTCTTCGTTCAATGATAGAAGAAGCAAAAATACCTAGTAAAAAAACTAAGAGAACAGTAAATACAAAGAATACCCAACCTACCCAAGGTTTTCTATTCACTAAATTAACAACATTTATTTTCATACAAGTTCGTATTAAATTACTATTTTGATAAATTTTTGAGCCAATCCGGCACTGGGGATTTAGGCAAAGGAACTAACGCATTGGGAGTAGACGACAAACTTTTTCTGTTGCCATGAGGAACCTCACGATGACAGTCCCAGCAAACTTTCTGTTTCCCGTTTAACGTTGATTTATAATCTACATTACTTTTAAGCATTGCGGTTAAGTTGCCGTGACAGCGGATACAGTTATCCATCACCACCTTACGACCTGGTTCGCGCATGCGGATGCTTTGTTCATAAGTACGAGCGGTAAAAATGGCAGAATGTCTCATTCCATCGGTAGCTTTGAAATAATATTTTTTAAAAACATTATCTTGGGGTACGTGACAATCGTTGCAAGTAGTTACTCGTCCATGCGCTGAATGTTGCCAAGTTGCATATTCAGTTTTCATCACGTGACAGTTAACACAAGTAGTCGGTTCATCCGAAAGATACGACCAAGCTCGAGACACATAAAATATATACATACCAACACCCACAATCGTCCCTAACAGGATGATTACTGGGAGAATCCACATGTCTGGTGGCGTAAAAGCATGAATAATTTTTTTAATAAACTGCATCTATATTTATTTATTATTGCAAATATATGGGTAACCAAGCAAAAAAAAAATAGATGGATATCAATTTAGATTTATTTTAATTAGTGTTTGCAAGAAAACACTGAGCTTTCTTGCAAACAATAATTAGAAATAAGATATGAATATAATTATTTTCGGCCTCTCATGCGAGTAACAAAAGCATCGGTATAACCTAATCCTTGCAATTCATTCATTCTTGTCACAGCTTCTTCATTGGATGAATATTTGCCTGTAAGATAACGTTTCATTCCCGAGGGATACGTTGCAGTTCTAAGATCAGTTACTTTGTCAAAATAAGCATCTTCCATATTACCAGCACCTACTTGCACGGAATAGTAATACGTTACATCGCCACTTTTAGCTATAGAAGTAGTGGTATTGGGTGATGAATTATCCTTAGAAACTGGAGTACCCATAATTGGGAATAATATTTTTAGTCCTGCAGTATCAACGATATCAAGTTGCTTGTTGTAACTAGCGATATCGGTGCTTGCTATGTTTAACATATTTTCAGAATAGTCAACTCTTTTTTGAAATTCTGGTTTAAAAGCAAGGAACTGTTGTGGATAAACTGCATTAAAAGCTGCAAAATTGGCCAATGCTTCTTTATGATTGCCTTTAGCTTGGTTGGAAACTCCTAAATAGTATTTTACAATGGCTGGACAATCAAGTCCAACTCCAAACTCTTTGAATGAAGATGAATTTTTATCCGCCACCACAAAATAATCGGTAGACATTTCGTTGTAAGGTTTTATATTTAGCATACAAATCCCCATCATGTAGTTGATATTTGGCTCGTTAGGATCATCTTTAAGCATTGGTTTCAGCATCATCATAGCTTCAATTTTATCCTCTTGCATCACTTCCATTACTTTTGTCAGCTTCGATTTGTAGTCGGTTTCAGTTTTTTTAGAGGTAATTCTTCCGTTTGCAATCTCTTGATTTTCAGCTTCTGTAAAAAGAATTGGTGTTTCGCTAATCAGTTTTAATTTTCGTTTTGCATCCTTTACAATCAAAGCATCAGAACTCATTGTTTTTGAATTATTGATATACTCTTGGTATTTAGCGGTTGCTTTATCGTTTTGCCCTAAGTGGTGATAACACAAGGCTTGAAAATAAACTGCTTCGTTGGGCGCTTGAATATTTTCAGCATCGTTTCTGTACTTTGGCGCGAGGTTCTTGGCCGCTTTATCAAAAGAAACTAATGGAGTTGCTTTATCAAACTGCAAATAAAATTGGCATAACCCAATGTTAAAATCATTATTTGCATTATTATTTACTTGATTCATTGCAAATAATATTGGCAACGCATCAGCATATTGAGCATCTTGAATAAAGGTCATGGCTTGTTTAAACTGAACTTTGTACTCTTTCGAAACAGGACCTGCAAAAATCGAAACACTGACAAATAATAATATGGCAGTAGAAAATATTCTTAATCTAATCATGGAAAACACATTTTAAAAATTACTATTACATTTCTGCAAAGATATGATTTTTTTTCAGAACAATACACCTAATAAACGAAATAAATGTTAATTTTTAACAACTACGGAAGAATTATAGACAATAGTCCTGTTTTGGACCTTAAATATAATTTTTGAGTAGTTTTTTTTTATAACTTGCACCAAAAAACAAGACTATGTTTAACAGAATAACATATTCCACTTTAAGATTAGCAAATCAGATAATAAAAAAATATTATATTTATTTCAGGTTTTTGATTTTTGCAATTACGGGAATCCTCATTATCTATTTTTATCCAAACCAAACTAATTTCAAGTACGAATACCGAAAAAACAAACCTTGGCTTCATAGCGATCTCATTGCACCCTTTGATTTTTCGATCAACAAAGCAGAATCTAATTTAAAGCTTGAACGAAATATTGTCAAACAAAAGACCACCCCCTACTATTCGTATGATTCAGCAGTAACGATGAATAAAAAGATGGAGTTAATTGCAGGATTGAATGAATGTAAGCTAAACAAAACTCCCATTGAAGTATCTGATATTCAGATGTTACAATATATTTCCATCATGGATTCGGTGTTTGAAACAGGCATTATTCAAAGTCCCATTAATGACAATTCACATTTCAAAAGTTCTCAAATCCAATTAGTTAGAAACAGCCAAGTAGAGTTAGTTCAACGCGATCATTTTTTTACCATTGTTTCCGCAGATAAGTACATTCAAAATCAACTTGAGCAGAAAAGAGTAACAAATGTTGAAAAGGTGAAATCATTTTTGGAGAGTTTCTTGATTCACAACATTATTTTTGACGAAAGTACCACAAACAAAGAACTCAAGTTATCACTCGACAACATTTCGACTACTTACGGATTGATTCAAAAAGGAGAACGAATTGTGTCAAAAGGAGAATTAGTGTCCACCGAAAAGTATCAGATCATCCACTCATTAGAAACTCTATATAAAGAAGATAAGAACATCCGCTTAGGTGGATTTTGGATCTCATTAGGAAAAACTCTTTTGGTTTTAATCATCATGTTTATCCTCTATTTTTACGTCTATTTATTCGACAAAAAGGTATTTAACCGACTAAAACGGTTGGCCTTATTGAGTACTGTGGTTGTCACTATGGTGGTTCCTGCATTTATTCTCTACTCGTCATTTCCAGACTATTTTTTAGCGTTTCCATTTTGCATCTTTGCAATTTCCAACAAAGTATTTTTCAGTTCCAGAGTTTCCATCTTGTCATACATTTTATCCATTATCCTAATTGGTTCGATTGTATCGGGTGGATTTGAGTTTGTTTTTACCCAAGTAATTGTTGGAGTAGCAGCTATCCTTAGTTTAAAATCGCTATACCGCAGGGCGCAATTTTTAACCACCGCACTCACTGTTTGGGTTTTATATATCGCCATTCATCTTATCAGAACAATGATTTTGGATAATGGATTTGATTTTTTAAACACAAACCAAATGTGGTTGTACACCATCAGTGCTTTACTAACACTATTGACTTATCCATATTTATTTGTTTTAGAAAAAACATTCAGATTAGTCACAGATTTCACATTACTTGAATTGTCAAACACCAACTTGCCTCTTTTGCGACAACTTGCAACCAAAGCACCTGGTACATTCCTGCATTCGGTTTTGGTCTCAAATATTGCCGAAGAGGTTACCCACAAAATTAATGGGAACATATTGTTAGTGAGAGCAGGAGCTTTATATCATGATATTGGCAAGTTGTCAGATCCTTCATTTTTTATCGAGAATCAGCACGGCATCAATCCACACGATGAAATTCCAGCAGGAGAGAGTGCTGCCATCATCATCAACCACGTAACGGAAGGTGTTAAATTGGCCAGAAAACACAAACTTCCCGACGAAGTAATTGGATTTATTCGCACACATCATGGGACTCAAAGGACATCCTATTTCCTCAACAAAGAGATGATAGACAATCCTGAGAAAGAGATCAATAAAGAACTATTTACATACTCAGGACCAAGACCACGTTCAAAAGAGGAAGCAGTAATGATGTTGGCAGATATTTTTGAAGCAGCCACACGAAGTATGAAAACTCATACCCGAGAGAATATTTCAGAATTCGTAGAAAACATGGTGGATCAACTAATTTTAAACCATCAATTTAACGATGCCAACATTACCTTTAACGATTTGAAAATAATCAAAGAGACTTTCAAAACTCAACTTATAAATATTTATCACAAGAGAATTGAATATCCGAAATTGAAGTAAGTTGAACTCTCTCATCAAAGCCGCTGAAAAGCATATTCAAATAACCTTTTCAGCCTTCTACTCGTAGTCTATTGGTGCATCTGTAGCTAAACGAATTCGTCTATTTTATCGATTCCGATAGTTTCGTGAACAGTTCGATTGCTTTTCGTTTTTCGTCGTCTAGGATGTAAGAAATATTTTGGGTTAGATAATCCTTGGCCGTTTCTGGTGAAATTTTCATGAAACTTTTATACTTCTCGATAGATTCATCGATGTGTTGTACGCCGAATTGTAAAGCATGATTTAATTGGTTGACATCCGTTTCGTTGAGCAACTTATTAGACACCCATACGGCAAATACAAACGGTAGTTTTGCAAAATCGAACCACTCTTGCGATAAATCATAACGATACTTGTATTCCTCGGAGTAGTCTTGAAATGCTTTATCCCCAATCATCACACAAGCATCGGCATCTTTTAAAAGTGCTTCATTCGGATTAATTTTCCAATAATTTTTGCAAAGCACCTTGGTGAGCATATTAGAACTTCTTGACTCCAAATCGAAACAGATGGTTTTTACTTCTGAAATTGGTTTTTTTGACAGCAACAAAACCGTTTTAACCGCCCCCATTGCACCAATGCAAAAATCAGACAATAGCACCCAGTTTTTATGCTGAATGAAGGCTGCTAATGGAACCAACCCAACATCAATTTCATCATTCTCGAGCGCGGTCGCAATGGCAGAAGGCACTAACTTAAAGATTTCAAAATCGGAATTTGAATCAAGACCATATTGAAATGGATACGAGTTTACATAACTTACATTCCCAATTTTTATCATTTCTTTTGATTAAATAATTTCTCGTATTGCTCAATCAGTCCCTTTAAATCTTCAACTGGAATGTTTTTGCCAATAATTCTTTTGTTATGATCAAAAACATAAATGACAGGAGTGGCAATAATATCAAAAGCCATTGAATAATCGATGTTTGCTTTGTTTCCACCTACATTTATCCAATCAAGGTTATTCTCTTTAATGTAAGATTTCCATCGATCTAAATCAGTATCTAACGAAACGGCATACACTTCTACTCCCATTGATTGGCCATATTTATGATAAAAATCAAGTAATTTTGGAGTTTCTACGGTGCAATGTGTACAATCGGGATCCCAGAACCACATCACGGTGTACATAGAGCCTGTGTGATAATTAGACAAAAGCACATCTGCGGTATCGGGCATCACCAATTCTGGGATGACAGAACCAATTAATATTGATTTCAACTGAGCAGCTCGTTTGGAAAAGATTCTAATCATATTATCGGACAACCAAGGAACTTCTCCCGATAACAGATACCTTTCTACTAAATGAACAAAAACAGCTTCATGGTTGACAGTCTGAGATTGATAATAACGATCGATAAACCAAGTGAACATAAGCCTACTCATCTCTGGCGAAGGTTTTGTTTTTAGCAAAAACTTATCTATTTCGGCAGAAAGCGAATCGGGATGTTGTGGTACAATTTTGTCAAAAAATCCTTTAATTTTTGATCCAAAAACAGGAGTCCTATACATTCTGGCATCTTTTAAATCTGTATTATCCCAAAAATGATTTTTATAATACTGCCATCCCCACGTAGAATCTTTAGCGCCGTTGGGCAATGTAGGCAATGGTGGAATGTCAATTTCAACATTCATTTTAAGCACTTTTGAGATCAGATCATTCGGATGATTGGCAATAAACTCCAAAGTATAGACATCCACCAACTTAATCTGCTTTACATATTCAGGATACTTCAAATCAAAAAGCTCCTTATTCTGAGTCTGCTGTGCATAATCCAACACTTTTTCAATCTCTCTCACTGAGTCTTGTTTGGTGGTAAGCTTTTTTAGGTAATCATAAAACAATTGTGTCTCTGGCGAGTTTTTCACAACCACCGAAGAGATTGGATTCAATGTGTCAAATTCTAAAGACAGTTGCTGAGATTTATCGACCAGAAACTCAACCAATTGAATTTTGCGCTGATTTACAATCAGATATATCCCTGAATTCAAAGTAGTATCTGAATTAAATACAAATCGATCTCGTTGCGTTGGTTTAGAAATGGCTGAATCTATTTTTAATCGATGTTCGCCATAATAGCTTATCAAATAAAGCATTGTATCTGGGGGAGTCGATTTCATTTTCACATCAATCTTATACCCTTTTTTCTTGACCACATTTTGTTTTTGAGCAAACGCCAAAGAGGCAAAACACACTAAAACAAAAATTGCAACTATTCTTTTAATTCTCATAATCTATTTCTAAAAATTCTTTTTACTATTTTCAATAACAATTATTCTCTCTTTGAGTTCATTCAGATAAACATTTGCCTGTGTTGAGTTTTCGGAAGGTGCCCATGGTGCAAAACTTTTATCACACTCAGAATTATAAGGACCATCTTTTATTTCAAAATAAATAGTTCCCTCTATTTCGCAGACAAGTGTGTGCCAAACTCCAGGTTCAATTTCCACAATTCTAGCCTCACTTTTTTCCGATAGATGAATCAGCGTTTCAATTTCCCCAAAATCATCGAAGGTCACAAGCGCAAATTTGCCTCTTAGAGGAATAAACAGCTCCCTTTTATCCAGATGTTTGTGAGGACAGATATACGAATTGGGTTCTAATGCATTGAGTAATCTCTGAATAGGATCGTTTGTTTGTTCGTGCAAATTGAGATTTTTTCTTAGTCGTTCACTTTTTTTTGCTTCTGCAGACAAGGAGTTCAAAACTACATCATCAATCACTTTCATCTAAAAAAAATTAAAACCCAATTATTTTAAATTCAGTTCGTCTGTTCAATGCCCTTCCTGTTTCCGTATCGTTAGAAGCGACTGGTTTATTCATACCATATCCCGCACTTGTCAATCGCCCTTTTTCAATTCCGTGTTCCGTTAGATATTTCATCACAGCCGCTGCTCTATTCTGAGAAAGTGTAACGTTATGTTCTTTTGATCCTTGATTATCGGTGTGACCCCCAATTTCAATTTTCACACGAATATTTCTTTTCATCAAGTCCACCAACCGATCCAGTTCAATTCTGGATTCCTCTTTAAGCACAAACTTATCCGTATCAAAAAACACATTGTTCAACACCACCGTTTCACCAATTTTAAACGTTTTGAGTGGAACATCTTTCACATAAGGATTCAGTTTGTCGTGAACTCCTTTGAGTGCAAAATGGTCGGAGTAAAAAAGATAATCGGGATGATTTACATTCAACAAATAGTCATGATTCGTGGGCAGACAGATAAGGAAATTTCCGGTAGATGGATCTGATTTTGTCTGAACAAATGTTTTTCCACTGGCCAAATCAATTAATTCCACCGTTGCTTCCAAAGGTTTTTTGGAAAATTCGTCGTAGACAAATCCTTTAAAATAGGTAACCACATCTGGTTTGTTCCGATCGTCCATTTCGAACCAATACAAGTCCAAACCGCCATAACCGCCCTCTTTGGAAGATGACAAATACCCTTTATCTCCGGCAGCGTTTACCACCAAATTCAACTCATCGCTGGGTGTATTTATTGGATAGCCAATATTTACAGGCTCGCCCCACTCTCCAGCATCATTTAATCGAGATATAAACAGATCTTTTCCGCCAAAACCAGGATGACCTGTGCTGGCAAAATAGAGGGTTTTGTTGTCGGGGTGAATAAACGGAGAGACTTCATCGCCTTGTGTATTAATTACTTTCCCCAAGTTTACTGGAGCAGAAAACTCACCTTCGCCAATCATGGTCGTTTTCCATATATCGGAAGAGCCGACGCCACCGTATCGATTACTCACGAAATAGATTGTTTTTCCATCCGAAGAAAAAGTCGGTTGCGACTCCCAAGCTTCGCTGTTTACAGGACGGCCAAGGTTTCGTGGGCGAGTCCAACGAGTTCCGATTTTTTTAGACCAGTACAAATCGCAACTACCCAAACCATCTTCTCGGTTGCAAATAGTAAAAATCAAGTACTTTCCGTCGGGAGAAACACATTGAGCGCCTTCGTTGTAAGGAGAGTTGACATCTTTCATGGCAAACCGCGGAGCCCAATTTCCAGCAGAATCTTTCTCAGAGCAGTAAAAATCTTCTTCGGTGGAGCATTTTGCGCAAACAGTTTCTCTGTCGCGAGGTCGCCTTACAGTATAAACCAACGTAGATTCATCGGCGGTAATTGCAGGCAAGTATTCATCCGTGGTATCATTTACATTAGATCCCATATTAATTGGATTATACTTCACTGGATTCTCCATCAATTTAACAGCAAGTCTGGCATTCACTAAGTAATCATTCACCATTCTAACACGACCAGCATTTGCATTGGGCAGTTTTAAATAGGTTTCAAAATGAGAGACTGCCTCTTTATATTTCTCACACTGCAACTCTTGCATCCCCAGGAGATAATAGAGTGCAGGATAATAATTTGGATCAATTTCAAGCGCTTTGTAATATGAAACGAGCGCATCTTTGCAACTGCCCATGTACATAAAACAGTCGCCTCTCACCACCCACGCATCAATAAAATTTGGATCAATCGCAAGAGCGGCATCCAAATAGATTACGGCATTCTCAAACCCTTTGTTTTCGACAGCAGTCACTGCTTTTTCAAACTGTTTCTTAGCCTTTGCTGACTTTGTTCTGAGTCCTTTTTGTTTCGATTGTCCATCCACTGAAGAAAGAGTGATGAGCGTGAGTAAAATAAATATAGAAATTGAATATAATCGATTCATTAGATAATATTTTTAAGGGATACGCATATATTTGTGACTTTGAAGGGAGATTTGCCATTTAGGATGTTCCAAAATATAGTCTACAATCTTGGGCATCATTTCGTTGATTTTACTCCACTCAGGTTGTAAGTACAAATAGCAATTTTCAGAAACCAAGGGCAAATTCTCTTCAGCCCATTCAAAATCAGAATCATCGCTTACAATTACTTTTAGTTCATCAGCTTTGGTTATTTCTGAAGCGAGCGGTGGACTGTTCTTTTTTGGGGAAACACAAATCCAATCCCACATACCGGTAATAATTTCCGAACCTGAAGTCTCTAAAAAAGTTTCAAATCCTAATCTTTTAAAATTCGAAGTCATGTAAGTCAAACTATACAATGTAGGTTCGCCACCTGTGACCACAACCGAGCGCCCTTTCATTTTCAACGCATTTTCAATCACTCGATCGACATTGACTAATGGATGAAGTTCTGCATTCCACGACTCTTTTAC
>JBBRGJ010000092.1:0-12893 GCA_038240835.1 Bacteroidales bacterium
TTTCTTAACTCCAAATTTCGCCTTTAAAGACTTTCACCTTTACAAACTTTCAACTTTACAGACTTTCTACTTTATGGACTTTCTACTTTACAGACTTTCAACTTCCTCATGATGATGTTCTTCAGTTGCCATTCCAATAAAGATGGAAGAGAGCAACGTAAATACGTATGCTTGAATAAAAGCAACTAATATTTCTAGTAATCCCATAAAAATGTAAAATGCTACGGATACAATCGATACACCATAACCCACACCAGCACTTTTTTCGCCAAATATAAAGATTAAACTAATGAATCCTAAAGCGATAATGTGACCTGCAGTGATGTTGGCAAACAAACGGACCATAAGAACAAATGGTTTTGTGAAAAGTCCAACAATTTCTACGATTGGCATCAATGGAATAGGAAGTTTTAACCACCATGGAACGCCAGGTGCATTAAAAACGTGTTTCCAATAAGCTTTATTCCCACTAAATGTGGTTACCATAAAGGTAAACAGTGCCAAAACTCCAGTCACTGCAATGTTTCCAGTTAAATTGGCCCCTCCTGGAAATAGAGGAATTAATCCCAATAAGTTGTTGATTAGGATAAAGAAAAAGATGGTCAATAAAAATGGTAGATATTTCCCATAATGCTTGCCAATAGTCGGTTTCACAATGTCGTCTCTGACAAAAAAGATAAGGGGTTCTATAAATGATTGTAATCCTTTTGGAGCCATTCCTCTGCGTTTGGTGTACGATTTGGCCACCGATATCATAATAAAACAGATGATAATGATGCCAAAAAATAGTGCGAAGACGTTTTTGGTAATGGATAAATCGATGATACTTGCCGATTCATCTGCAGTGCCATCTGATTTTATTTTGTATATTTTTCCTTTGTAAGGCTTTTCTGTGCCCAATTTGTATCCATTGTAAGCCTCTGTTCCATGATGAAATTTATTCGACATGAATACAACAGGTTTCCCATTGTCAATCAATATAATAGGTAATGTAATGGTTACATTGGTGGCAATATGCCATTCGTGTTGATCTACCACATGTTCTAAAATCATCTCTCCAGCGTTGAATTTGCCTTCTTTATCGCTTGAGAATGCTTTTGTGTTGAACGTGAATATAAAAAATGTAGCAAGCAAAATTGCTTTTGAAATACTAATTTTCATTGAAAGCAGTTTTAATTTATGGTTCCTTTTGTCTTCTTTGTTTGAATTAGAGTGCCAAATTATATCTTTTTTTATTTACTTCAAAATTGTTTTTACTATTTTTTTTCGATGAAAACGATATGTGTCAAATAATCAGAATATTATCTTTCTTTTTATTTTTTAATATTATTCTTTTTTTTACTTTTTTATGCTTTATTTCGTAGAATCTATTTTTTTTGTAGTTTTGTGCAAATATGTTTTATTTAGCCTGATTTCCTATTTGGGTAATTGGTAATTGTTACAATGTTTTTTTGTTTTTTATTTAGTCATCACTTTTCGCATGCTCTTGATCATATTATCTTCCAAAATACAAACAAATGGCTCGCTACTTTATTCACCTTGCTTACGATGGTACAAACTACAAAGGTTGGCAAATTCAACCCAATGGAAATACTGTGCAGGCGGAATTAACGAAAGCTCTTTCCACTATTCTGCGCCAAGAAATTTCCATCGTAGGTGCTGGCAGAACTGATACTGGGGTTCATGCCAGAAACTTTTATGCTCATTTTGAAATTGACTGTAATTATGATGTGAACGAATTGACTCAATTGGTCTATAAGATGAACCGTTTTTTGCCCACAGATATTTCAATCTATCGTGTCTTTAAAGTTGCGGATGATCTGCATGCGAGATTTTCGGCGCTAACGAGGACGTATAAATATTACATCTCTTTAAATAGAGATCCGTTTGTTAGAGATTACGCTTGGTGTCGATTTGGAGAGTTGGATGTGAACGCCATGAACGAAGCCGCTGACTTATTGCTAAATGTGGTCGACTTTACGAGTTTTTCAAAACTACATTCTCAAACTAAAACCAATAATTGCAAGGTCTCTTGTGCTAAATGGGAAGTAACTTCTTCGGGATTGGTATTTACAATTACCGCCGATCGATTTCTTCGAAATATGGTAAGAGCTGTCGTCGGAACTCTTATTGAAGTCGGTTTACATAAAGTTACCTTGCCAGAATTTATTCAAATTATCGATTCCAAAGATCGTGGTTCTGCCGGCGAATCTGTTCCCGCTTGTGCCCTTTTTTTAGAGAATATTGAATATCCTTACAGTTAGCAGTGATCAGTTAACAGCCAACAGCCAACAGTTAACAGCCAACAGCCAACAGCCAACAGCCAACAGCCAACAGCCAACAGCCAACAGCCAACAGTTAACAGAGCCAAGCTTGACCAAAGGAGGTACTTGAAAAAAAACAAAAAGATTTTCTTTGCTCCCTTAAGGGCTGGGGCAAACAAAGAAAATCAGGAAAGAGGAATTACAGTGATCAGCCAAAAGCCAAAAGCCAACAGCCAACAGCCAACAGCCAACAGCCAACAGCCAACAGTTAACAGTTAGCAGTGATCAGAGCGAAGCGTCCCTAGATTACAACGCGTCCCGATTTTTTTTTAAAATTCTTGTATCCACGAAAGACAATAAAATGATAGATTTTAGGTTTTTTGGGAAAGCGAGGATGGAATTGTCTCTGGATTTTGATTTTCTTACTTTTGATATTTTGCGAATATTTGGGATAAAACAAATATTTTTCATTTTAGTTGTTTTTTGTACCTTTGCGCAAAGGAGATTTTTAATATGGAAAAACGTATTTGGAAACCGGGGACTTTGGTCTATCCATTGCCTGCTCTTATGGTCAGCTGTGGCGATATCAACGGAGAGATGAACATTGTAACAATTGCGTGGACGGGAACTATTTGTAGCAATCCGCCCATGTGTTATATTTCGGTTCGCCCCGAACGTCACTCTTACAATATGATTAAAGAACACGGCGAATTTGTGATTAATCTAACGACGGAACAATTGGCTTTTGCTACTGATTTTTGTGGGGTTAAATCGGGGAAGGATATAAATAAGTTTGAAGTGTGTAACCTTACACCCATGGCTGCTTCCATCGTAAAAGCTCCGCTGATAGCAGAATCACCTCTAAATATTGAATGCAAAGTGGTGGAGATAAAAAAGTTGGGCAGTCACGATATGTTTATTGCCGAAGTGGTTGCCGTGCACGCCAACGAAAACTTATTTAACGTAGAAACGGATGCTTTTGATTTGAATGCCGCCCAAATGTTGGTCTATTCGCATGGCCATTATTTTGGAGTCGGAAAAAAAATAGGAAGATTTGGCTACTCAGTGATGAAGGAAAAAACTAAGAAGAAACGTGAAAAGAAGAACAGTTAACAGTGAACAAAACAGCCAACAGCTAACAGAGCAAAGCTCGACTGAAGTGGTGCTTGAAAAAAACAAAAAGATTTTCTTTGCTCCCTTAAGGGCTGGGGCAAACAAAGAAAATCAGTGAAGAGGAAATTCATTGATCAGTGAACAAAACAGCCAATAGCCAACAGAGCGTTCTGAATTTTGGATTTTTTTTTTGGAATTTTTAAAATAAATTGTCCGTGTAAATAAATGAAACATAATATCTTATATATTTCTGGTTGGTATCCGACACGATTGAATCCTACGCTTGGCAACTTTGTTTTCAAACATGCTGAATGTGCGAGCAACGAGAACAATGTGAGGGCTATTCACATTTGTACGGATCCTGATTTGAAGATTCCGATGGAAAGAGTTACTCAAGAGTTGCCTTTTCTGTCTACGGTGATTTATGTTTCTAAAAGCAAATGTCCTGTTTTTGGGAAAATTCTCAATTATTTAAAAATCATTCGGTTATATCTGTCGGAGTACAAAAAGATGGTTAGCGAAGGTTTTTTGCCCGATTTAGTTCATGCAAATGTAGTTTTTCCAATTGGGATTGTAGCTTGGCTCTTTAATCGAAAGTTTGGTGTTAATTATGTGATTACGGAACATTGGACTGGTTACCACCCTTATGCTGATCCTCGCCCAAACTTTTTCCAACGTGTGATTATGCGAAAAGTGGCCAATAAGGCTAAATTTATTTTACCCGTCTCGGAGGATCTTGGAAAATCGATGAAATTGCATCGCATAACTACTCCCATGATAGCTATTCCGAATGTGGTGGATACTGATTTATATTTTCCGAAAAATGTCAGCGTTGAAAGTTCTGTTCTTAAAATGATTCATATCTCGACCCTCGAGAATATCCAGAAAAATATTACGTTACTGTTGTCAGGTTTTGCTAAAATTCTAAAAACTCATCCAAAAACTGAATTACACTTTATTACAGATGGAAATTTGATGGATTTTTCGGAACAGATTGAAACTTTAAATCTCAAAAATAATATCGTAAACCATGGTCGCCAAGATGTTGTAGGAGTTGCTGAAATATTGCAAGATGCTGATTTTTTTGTGCTTACAAGTAATTTTGAGAATTTGCCTTGTGTTCTTATTGAGTCAGTATCGTGTGGTGTGCCTGTTATATCAACGAATGTAGGTGGCGTTTCGGAAATTGTAAATGGCGAAAATGGAATATTGATTTCTCCTAACAACTTGGATGAACTGGTTGCAGCCATGGAGGATATGATCGAAAAATGTCATACTTATGATAAATTAAAGATGCATCAATCTGCCATTGATAAATTTAGCTACCGAGCTATCGGAAATCAATTAACTGATATTTACAATCAATGTATTTTGCCAAAATCTACCCACAATGATTAAAAAAATATTTAGCACTTTTACGATTCGCTTTGCCTCGGCAATTTTAAATCTGCTAATCGCAATTGTAGTTTCTCGTTATTTGGGTGCCACAGGCAAGGGAGAACAGGGAATTATGCTCACGACCATTGCTTTCATTATCCTTTTTGATAATATAGTTGGAGGTGCATCAGTGGTTTATCTCACTCCTCGGTTGAAAATTAAAAACATACTAATCGCATCCTACTTATGGTCTATATTGATAAGTATAGTCTCTTTTATAGTGCTTTATTTTACCAATTTAGTGACAAGGGAATATCAACTTCCTGTGGCTATTTTGAGTGGATTGTGTTCTGTTCTGTCCATTAATTCCTCTGTGTTGATTGGAAAAGAGCGTATCAATGAGAGTAATATTTTAAGTTTTTTAATTCCCCTTTTTACCATCGTATTATTGTTTTTTCTGTTTTCAACATCCCTATTAGTCAGCGTTGATGCGTATGTGATTTCTTTATTTATTGCCTATTCGCTTTGTTTTGTTTTGAGTCTGTATTTTTTAAAATCAGTTATCAACAAACACGAAAAGTACTCGTGGTTTGGCGTTCGTAAATCATTTAAGATACTTTTAAAATATGGGGCTCAAAATCAAATGGCTCATGTTTTTCAACTCTTGAGTTTTAGAATTAGTTATTATGTTTTAGAATATTACTGGAGCAAATCGCAAGTGGGAATATACTCCAACGGGGTTTCTATTATTGAATCGGTATGGATGATTTCTAGTGCGATTACATTATTTCAATATTCAAGAATTGTGAATTCTTCCAATAAAGAATATGCCATTACTTTGACCGAAACATTGACGAAATACGGAATGTTGGTTGCATTTCTTGCTTTAATTCCCATTGTAATGCTTCCATCGAGTGCTTATACGATGATTTTTGGTCCTGATTTTAAAAACATGAACATTCTGATCCTATTGCTTGCGCCAGGGATTTGGATGTTTAATTATACACTTATTATTGGACACTATTTTTCGGGAATTGGAAAATATTACGTCAACGCAATTGCTTCTGCCATTGGTTTGGCGGTTACCATTCCTGCAATTTTCATCTTAATTCCAAGGTACAATATTTATGGAGCAGCAATGGCCGCTACTTTTTCCTATTTTTGTACTTCATTGGTCGTACTATTTTATTTTCATAAATCAGGCGGAAAGTTTGTGTTGTTCCCATCTTATAAAGAGCTAAAAACAATTGCGTTAGACTTGAAAAGAACTAGAAATTTGAAAAAATAAATAATATCATGAAAAAATTATCAAAAGCTCTTAAAGCTATTTCCCAAATAATTAAAAACCCTTATCTGCTCAATCTTATTCTTGCTGAAGAACAAACGATGAAACGTTTGTTCTTTGATAAATTCAAAACGATTAAACACTTAAAACAGATTTCTCTTACTGAGTTTTTTATGGATCAATCAAAAGTAATTGTCACTCCGTTTGCGTATTTGAGTGGAGCCTCATTGCCTACTGATTTAGCCCTGCTTCAGTTAGTTAGCAAGAAACATCTGGTGCAAAATTATTTAGAAATTGGAACTTGGCGTGGAGAAAGTGTTGCCAATGTTGCCCCATTTGTGAAAAACTGTTACTCCCTAAATATTGGCGACGAAACCATGAGAGAGATGAAATTGGAAGATGATTATGTGAATATGCATCGCTTTTTTTCAAAAGATATTCCTAATGTTAATCACCTTTTTGGTTATTCTCAATCGTTTGATTTTGAAAAAATAAATACAAAATTTGATTTAATTTTTTTAGATGGAGACCATCACACCGAAGCTGTTGAAAATGACACTCGAAGAATATTGTCTCTATTAAAAGATGAAAACTCTATCATTGTTTGGCACGATGCACAAATAGATCCAGAAACTCCTCGCTACGAGGTGTTAATGGGGATTTATAGTGGAATGCCACAAGAAAAGCATAAACATATATTTTTAGTAAGTAACTCGTTGTGTGCTATATATTATCCCTTTGAGATTCCCTCTCAGGATTTTAGCGAGAACAAGGCTCCTGTTAGTTATTTTTCAGTCGAGATTGTCAAAAAAGATATTATCTAACTTATTGATTTGTTTTATCTTGACATCAATTGTGAAATATTTATTGTTAAACACATGTTAAAGTATATTGTTTTTAGAAAATTATATTTACTTTTGACCGTTCAAACAAAACGGTCGAAATTCAAATGATAACAAAAGAAGAAACTAGAGATGCTATAATTCAGATTGCTAGAAATATTTTTGGAAAATATGGGTTTCAAAAAACTTCGATGAATCAAATAGCAAATGCCAATCGTAAAGGTAAAAGTTCATTATATTATTATTTCAACAGCAAAGAGGATGTATTTAAAGCTGTTCTTGAACAAGAGACTTCTATGTTACGTGGCGAAATAATGGCTACTATTGCCGAATATGATGATCCTAAAGATAAATTAAAAGCGTATGTAAATATTCGCATGAACGGATTCGAAAAATTATTAAATTTATACGATGCTATTAAAAATGAGTATTTAAGTCACCTGCAATTTATCGAAAATGCTCGAAAAAGTCATGATGAAGCTGAAATAAATACCATTAAATCTATCCTTGATGATGGAATAGAAAGAGGCTTTTTTGCTATCCCAAATTCTACTGCTGCTGCTATGGCTATAGTAACTGCTATGAAAGGGTTGGAATATCCATTCTTTGTTTCCCAAGATTCCCCAGATCAAGTAAATACTCAAATTGAAGCGCTCTTGAATATTCTTTTTTATGGAATATCAGTTCGCTGATTTTTTTTGTCATAAATTCGACTAAATGAACAAAATGGTCGAAAGTTTAAAATTCTAGTTAACCAATTTAAAAAAATGAAAATAGTAAAATGAAAAAGATTAAAAAATGTGAATTGTCCAAACAAAGTTTTATTAAAAACCATCTATCGGTTTTAATAATCCTTTTGGTTTTTGGAATTACAAATCAAATGGCTGATGCACAAACTATTCTAACTCAAGTGAAATGTCGTGAAATGGCTCTTACCCACAACAAGAATTTGCAGTCGTCGAGCGAAAAGATTGCGATGACGACCGATTTAAGGAAGTCTGCATTTACCCAATTCTTGCCTAGTTTAGATTTTACGGGAACTTATACGCATGTAAATAAGCAGTTTGAAATATTGAGTGAGGATAAATATTTACCTATTTATAAGTTTGATCCAACCACGATGTCTTTAAAACCTGATTTGTTCACTATTGGCGGTCAGCCAGTTATTATGGAAGATGGCAATCCGTTGTTTAACAATTATGCTTATTTGCCAAAAGATCAGTTGAAAATGGGATCGAAAAATATTTATCTATTAAATACAGGGATTATTCAACCAGTTTTTCTAGGTGGAAAACTTCAGAGTTTATATAGAGTTGCCAAAATTAATGAAGAAATTTCGGAACAAAGTCATCTTTTAGAGACTTCTGAAGTAATTCTAAAATTGGATGAATCTTTTTGGCGTGTAATTACCGTGCAAGAGAAGTTAAAAGTAGCTCAAGAGTACAAAAAACTTATCGATAAACTTGTTTCTGATCTTGAAAACTTAAAAATAGAAGGAATTATTACGAGCAATGATGTGTTGAAAGCTAAAGTAAAACAAAGCGAAGCGAACCTCCTGTTGTACAAAGCAACCAATGGACTTAAACTATCGAAAATGGCTTTGTGTCAACAAATTGGATTGTCGTTGGATTCAGATATTAAGGTAGATGCCGATTTGAATTATCGCTCAAGTTTTGTGTTAGATAGTGCATATCGCAACATTGCAGTAACCAATCGTCCTGAAATTGAAATGTTGAAAAATGCAGTTAAATTAACCAATGAAGCTGCAAATGTAGCTCGCTCTAGATTTTTACCCGATGTGGTTTTAACGGCTAATTATACCATGGCAAACCCAAATCCATACACAGGTTTTACCAACGATTTTGGAGGAGATTGGAATATTGGTTTGGTCGCTAGAGTTCCAATTTTTCATTGGGGCGATCGAATTCATACCATGAATGCTGCTCGACATGTGCAAAAAATTAGTGAGCTTAAATTGCAAGAAACTCAAGAAATGATTAGCCTTCAAGCACAACAAGCTGTAAATCTCTACAACGAAGCTTTGCGAAAAATTGATTTTGCCCAAATCACCCTCGATCAAACGGAAGAAAATTTAAAACAAACGAATGATAATTTTACAGAAGGATTGGTGAAAACCACGGATGTATTAGAAGCCCAATTGTTATGGCAAAAAGCTTACAACGAACTCATTGATGCAAAATCTGATTTCAGAATTCAAGAGTCTAATTTGCAAAAAGTAATGGGAGGAGTGAAACTGTAGGACAGTTAACAGTGATCAGTCAACAGTTAACAGCGCGAAGCGCGTCTAAAGGAACTTGGACTGAAGACTGCGAACTGAAGACTGGCGACTGAAGACTGGCGACTGCGAACTGAAGACTGCGGACTGAAGACTGGCGACTGCGAACTGAAGACTGAAAGCCTGGAGAATTGAGAAAAGTCAGCAGTCGGCAGTCAGCAGTCAGGAGCGAAGCTCGTCTAAAGGAACTTGGACTGAAGACTGCGAACTGAAGACTGCGGACTGAAGACTGGCGACTGGCGACTGAAGACTGCGGACTGAAGACTGGCGACTGAAGACTGGCGACTGCGAACTGAAAGACTGGTGACTGAAGACTGGCGACTGAAGACTGGAAAACTGCGAACTGAAGACTGAAAAAATAAAACATTGAAACTTAAAGAAAGAAATTTAAAACAATACAAACAATCAATCAAATAATAATATACTAAAATGAAAAAGAAAAATAAAGATTTAAGAACTGGGTTAATTGCGTTAATAGTAGTGGTGGTTATCATTTTTATTATTGGAATTATCATCAATCGTCCTGAGCCGGTCATTATTCAGGGGGAAGTAGTGGCTACAGAAGTTCGTATTTCGGGGAAAATTCCTGGTCGGATTGATCGGTTTATGGTCGAAGAGGGGTCGCAGGTGAAAGAGGGTGATACTTTGGTGATAATTGACAGTCCGGAGCTTATGGCAAAAATGGAACAAGCAAGTGCAGCCGAAAATGCTGCTTCTGCTCAAAATAAAAAAGCGCATAAAGGTGCTCGTAAAGAATTGATATTGGGTGCTTTTGAGATGTGGCAAAAGGCAAAAGTAGGACTAGATATTTCAAAAGTTTCCTTCGACCGAGTGCAACGTTTGTTCGAAAAAGGAGCCATTCCTGCGCAAAAACGCGACGAAGTGGAAGCGCAATATAAGGCAGCGGTTGCCACTGCAAATGCGGCTAAGTCGCAATACGATATGGCTTCGAATGGTGCCGATAGCGAAGATAAAGAGGCTGCTTCTGCATTAGTTGACCGTGCAAGAGGTGCTGTAAATGAAGTGAAATCGTATATGTTAGACAAAATGTTGGTCTCTCCAATCAACGGCGAAGTTTCTGAAATTTATCCCAAAAGAGGCGAGTTGGTTGGAACAGGTGCACCAATTATGAGTATTGTCGACTTAAACGACGTTTGGTTTACTTTTAATGTACGTGAAGATTTATTGGGCGATCTAAAAGTTGGGAAAGTTTTTAAAGTAAAAGTTCCTGCATTAAATAATCAAGAAGTAGAGGTGAAAGTTAATTTCGTGAAAGCATTGGCTTCGTTTGCAACTTGGAAAGCAACAAAAACAACAGGTCAATTTGATGCCAAAACATTCGAAATTCACGCTCGTCCAACTGCTAAAGTGGCTAATTTACGTCCTGGTATGACCGCTATTTTTGAAAAAGATTTAAAATAAAAATCATCGAAAATTTTTAGGACACTAGTAATTAAATAATAAAAATAGATATGTCAACTGATTTTTTCAGCGCCTTTATCAATACATTTAAACGTGAGCTTGTGAGAATAGTAAGCCGCCCAATTTATCTGCTAACCACAGTGGCTGTGATGGGATTTTGTTATCTCTTTTTTCTTACGCTTTTTGAGGAAGGATTGCCTAATAAAATGCCCATGGCAATGGTCGATTTAGATAACTCTTCGCTGTCTCGACAATTTACTAGAAACCTTGCTGTAACTCAACAAGCGGATGTTTGTATGCATTTAAATAGTCATACAGAAGCACGAAAAGAGATGCAAAAAGGGAAAATTTATGCTTTTGTAGAAATTGAAAATGGATTTGCTCAGAAAGTGCTCTCCAATCGTCGCCCAAAAATTACTTTTTATGTAAATGAGAGCTATTTAGTTGCCGGTTCGTTATTGTACAAAGACATTAGTTATATGAGTGTGCTTACATCTGGAGCCATGCAGCGTCAGGTGCTAAGAGCAAGAGGAGTGGATGAAAGTAAAATGATGGGAATTATTCAACCCATTGTCATCGATAATCACTCTATTGGAAATCCGTGGGCAAATTATGGTATTTATCTCCTAAATCTGCTGTTCCCCGGAGTTTTACAACTGATTATTCTCTCCATCACCGTGTTCGCAATTGGTGTGGAATTAAAAGAACGCACGTCACACCTATGGATGAGTAGCGCCAACAACTCAATTTTTATCGCACTTACGGCCAAACTTTTACCCTATACCATTCTTTTATCAGCGTTGGGAATGATTGCAAATATTCTGTTGTTTAACTTTATGAACTATCCCCTAAACTCAAGCATCGTTTGGATGTTTTTAGCTACGTTCTTGTTCGTAGTTGCATATCAAGCAATTGGTGTGTTAATTATCGGAATTGTTCCTGTATTGAGAGATGGTATTACACTGGTGGCTTTTTATGGCTTACTCGGATTTACCTATGCCGGTTTCACCTTTCCGATTGAACAGATGCCATATGCGGTGCAAATATTTGATAAGTTTTTCCCTATCAGATATTATTTTAAAATTTATGTAGATCAGGCATTGCATGGAGCCGATTTGAAATACTCATTTTTCTCATTTATTGCACTGGCGCTTTTCCTGCTCTTGCCATTAGTGGTGCTAAAACGATTGAAGAATGCTGCAATAAAAGAGAATATGCCAATCAATTAGTCATGAAAACTTGCTAATCAAACAATCAAAATGAATAAAAAGAAACAAAAATTATACACGCTATCCAATTTAATTTCCAATACAAAAGAGGCTTATTTCGTATTTGTAAATGAGTTGAAAACTATATTTAGGGATAGAGGAGTGGTGATTATATTGATTATTGCACCGATTATTTATCCGTTGCTTTATTGCTCAATATACAAAAATGAGACGTTGCGAGATGTTCCTGTCGCTGTGGTAAATGATTCAAAATCTGATTTATCCAGACAACTGTTGCGCAACTTAGACGCCTCACCAGATGTGAAAATCGAAAATTATTACCTTAATATAGACGAAGCTAAAAAAGCATTTGATGCTCGAAAAGTGAATGGTGTGGTCTATATTCCAGCAGAATTTGATAAAAAAATAAAGACACAACAACAAGCAACTATCTCTGTGTATTGCGATATGAGCAGTTTTATGTACTATCGTGCGTTGATGATGGGGAGTAATTATAGCGTGTTGGATATGAATAGACAGATTCAACTCGAACGGTTGAATTCGTTGGGTGTAACTGGCGAAAATGCTACTATTCAATCAGATCCAATTGGATTTGAAGATAATATTTTGTTTAATGAAGGAATGGGTTTTACTAGTTTTCTTATGCCAGCTGTATTAATCCTTATTCTTCATCAAACGCTGTTTTTTGGAATATCGATGGTCGCTGGAACAGCCAGAGAAGAGAACCGATTTCATACATTGGTGAGCTCCAAATTTAATCGACGTGGAATTTATAGAGTCGTATTTGGCAAAGCAATGTGCTATTTTCTGATTTACTTAATTTGGCTATTCTTTACTCTAATAATTATTCCAAAAGTGTTTAATCTCCCTCACATTGGCAACTCTATGGATGTTTTTAAGTTTATGATGCCATTTTTATTGGCAACTATATTCTTCTCCATGACACTTTCTGTATTTTTTCCTAATCGGGAGACGAGCATGATTGTACTTCTTTTCTTTTCGCTGATTCTTCTGTTTTTGAGTGGGATATCATGGCCAATGTCTAACATAAACTGGTTTTGGAGA
>JBBRGJ010000093.1:0-12845 GCA_038240835.1 Bacteroidales bacterium
CGAAGGGAAAATTGCGTCACAAATAAAGGATGCAGAAGCGAAAGAAAAAACAGCTAAAAAAGAACAGGCTGAATTCAGCAAGAAAAACGAGACCTTCGACAAAGAAAAGAAAAAGTTAATGGACAAAGCTATTACCGAAACAAATGAGGAGCGCGAAAAGCTTCTTGAAGTTGCACGGAACGATGCGGCTGAGTTGAGCTCAAAATTGGAGAAATCATTGAAAGAGATGCAGGAAAATATGAATAGCGACCTTGCGCAAAAAACGCAACATGAAGTTTTCGAAATAGCTCGGAAAACACTTGCCGACCTTGCTTCCGTCAGCCTCGAAGAGCAATCGGCTAACATTTTTATTAAGCGTATAAATGAACTTAATAAGGAAGAAAAGAAACAATTCTTAGATGCCTTTAAATCCGAGTCAAGCTCGGTTCTTGTGCAAAGTGCGTTCGATTTGACTGAAAAACAACAAACGGAAATTACAAACACGGTCAATGATATCATCGGTTCGGAAACTCAATTTAAATTTAAAACTGCACCCGAAATTATCAGTGGCATTGAACTTACTTCCAATGGGTATAAACTGGCATGGAGCATCTCAGAATATCTGAATTCCTTGCAAAAAAGAATTTCCGAAACAAGCAACGACAAGTCGCTAAATGAAGTTACATCAGACCTAAATAAATAATAACATGCCGGTAAATCAATTTAATAAAACACTAAATACCACTTTTGAGGAGTTGAAAAAAGGGAGGGAAAATTACACCCCTTCTTTTGAACCTCGCGAAGTGGGGTATGTGGTGAGTGTGTCGGCAGGAATTGTCAAAATTTCAGGCCTTCCAAATGTTGGGTTCGAAGAACTGTTAAAGTTTCCGAGCGGTTTATTTGGCATCGCCTATAATCTTGATATTGACGAAATAGGTGCTATTCTTTTGGGAGAAGATTCTCTTTTGAATGCAGGTGATGAAGTGGAACGTACTGGTCGTGTAATGGATATTCCGGTATCTGATTCTTTGATTGGTAGAGTGATTAATCCTTTGGGAGAACCGATGGATGGGAAAGGTTTGGTTTCATTTAAACAACGATTGCCCATTGAACGACCAGCACACGCCATCATGGATCGTGCTACCGTTTCCGTTCCGTTACAAACAGGTATAAAAGTGATTGATGCGCTGATTCCTATTGGTCGTGGACAACGTGAATTGATTTTGGGCGACAGGCAGACTGGCAAAACCGCCATTGCCATTGATACTATTCTCAACCAGCACGATAAAAATGTGTTGTGTATCTATTGCGCCATTGGTCAGCGAGCATCGTCAATTGCAAAAGTAATTGCAAATCTCCGAGAAAAAGGTGCGATGGAATATACCATTGTGGTGACAACCGAAGGGAACAATGCCCCAGGATTAAAATATATAGCGCCTTATGCAGCTACAAGCATTGCAGAATATTTTATGGAGCAAGGCCGCCATGTGCTTATTGTGTACGACGACCTCACTCATCATGCCCGTGCTTACCGCGAACTTTCTCTTTTGCTGCGACGACCTCCTGGACGTGAAGCATTTCCAGGTGATATTTTTTATATTCACTCCCGATTGTTGGAACGGGCTACCCACCTAAGCGAAAAACTCAAAGGTGGATCCCTTACTGCTTTGCCAATTATTGAGACCGAAGCCCAAAATATCTCTGCTTACATTCCTACAAATCTTATTTCCATTACCGATGGACAAATTTACCTTTCCCCAAAATTATTTGAATTAGGTATTTTGCCAGCAGTTGATGTGGGAAAATCTGTTTCGCGTGTGGGAGGAAAAGCACAATTACCAGTATATCGTTCCATCACAGGCAACCTGAAACTTGACTATGCTCAGTTTGAGGAACTAGAATCTTTTTCCCGTTTTGGCACACGTATGGATGAAGATACGAAAAAAATAATCGAACGTGGCAAGCGAATCCGAATGTGTTTCAAACAACACGAACTTCAACCCTTGTCCGTTCCTGAACAAATTGGAATATTGCTCGCACTAACCAGTGGGCTCTTCGATACTATCCCCATGGGAAAAATGCAGAAAGCAGAACTTGCCCTTCATAAAATGAATGCGGAACTTCCCATAGAAATATTGAAACGTTTACTGTCAAATGAAGAATTGAGTAGTGCCGACCGTGAAACTATTTTGAAAATGGCCAAGAATTTACTTAATCCTTTTCAAGAAAAACCTGAAGACGAACTAAATAAAAATAATAAATAATGGAAACTCAAGCAAGTCTGCAGAGAAAACTAGGTAGTGCCAAAGAACTAAAATCGGTGGTCAGGTCGATGAAAGCAATCGCTGCTTCAAATATAGGTCAATACGAGTTGGCTGTAAAATCACTTGGCGATTATTTCCGGACTGTTTCTTTGGGCATGATTGCCTATTTTAAACAAGAAAAAATTGACACTTTGCCTGAGCAAAATCAACCCAAAGGGAACAACGAGAAATCTATTTATGCGGTCGTTTTTGGCTCAGATCAAGGTTTGGTGGGACAGTTTAACGATTCACTCTCCGAGTTTGTGTCTCAATCACTACAAAAGTTGCAAGGCAAAAAAGAAATTTGGGCAATAGGCGAACGTGTTGAATTACTCCTTTCGGACATGGGTTATAATACCACACAACTTTTTTTGGTTCCTAATTCTGTCGATGCAATAACCCCACTTGTTCAGCAAATTCTAATAAAAAGTGAAGAAAGTTTCGATAAAACAAAATCATCTGAGGTTTATGTTTTTCACAATCAACCAAATTCAGGAGCGGGTTACAAGCCAGTAATGCAACGAATGTTGCCATTGGATGAAACGTGGAGACAATCACTAACAGAACTTATGTGGCCCACAAAACTAATACCGCAGGTTGTCGGGGAAATTAAGCCAACGTTATTGGCATTGATTCACGCTTATCTTTTTACTACAATGTTTAAAGCATGCGCGGAATCGTTGGCCAGCGAAAACGCAAGTCGTTTAGCAGCCATGCAACGAGCTGAAAAAAATATCGATGAAACATTGGATGATCTATCTCATAAGTTTCATCGTTTACGGCAAAGTTCAATTGATGAAGAACTGTTTGATGTGGTATCTGGGTATGAAATGTTGTCGAATAACCACGGGTGACAGATTGAAGTGGAGGAGTGGATAAGTGGAGAAGTTTAAAAGTTTAAATATGAATGGTATAATATACAATGAAAATATTTTAGATAGTTATGATAGCTGTCGTGATTGTCGAAGTATTATAGAAAAAACTTTGTCAAAGTGCTTATGAAAGTCCTTCGATAAACTCAGGATGACTTTGAAATGACCGAATTTAAAAAAACGTTTGTACCATAAACTCATAAACCTCTTAACTCATAAACTTCTTAAGAAAAACTACAATTAAATAAAAAAAAAACACTAAATTTGACTATTATTAGCTCATGAAAATTAAAAGAATATATGGAAGAGAAAGATAAAGAAGAAAACGAAAAAGCACGTCCTTGGTGGAAACGGGGTTTGCGGATATTGGGTTGGATTACTCTTGTCCTGTTCGTTCTTTTTATTTCGCTCATTCTATTTATCCGAAGTCCGTGGGGACAGAATATTATTGTAGGAAAAATCACTACTTATATTTCTGAGAAAACTCACACAAAAGTTTCGATTGATAAACTATTCATCACATTTACGGGCGACATTGATTTGCAAGGGTTGTATGTGGAAGATAAAAAGGGCGATACGCTCATTTATTCCGATAAATTGCAAGTGGATATTCCATTGTGGCCAATTATCCGAGGGAATCCTATTTCTATCGACGGGTTGGAATGGACAGGACTTCGTGCCAATATAGTCCGAAAAGATTCTGTGGAAGGATATAATTTTCAATTTATAATTGATGCTTTTGCCTCCGATTCTACAAACCCAAAAAAGGAAAAGAAGGAGAAAAAACCACTGAAAATTTCGATTGGCACCGTCGATTTTTCCGATTTTCGTGTGAATTTTGAAGACAAAGTAATCGGCATGAAAGCGAATCTTGATTTGGGAAAACTTCATCTGGAAGGAAAAAATTTCGACTTAAAAAAGATGGATTTTCAAGCATCTGAAATCTTTTTGGAAAATACTAGAGTTACTTATGTGCAAACCAAACGAAATGCGTCTTCCGATTCCACGAAGAAAGCCCTCCCCTATTTAAGTCTCGACAATTTAAAGATTAAAAACGTGATTGCGCATTACGAATCGGTGCCCGATAGTATGGTTGCTAATTTTAATCTAGCCGAGTTGCAATTGCAAGCGCCCAAAGTTGATTTAAACTCGCATGACATTGTCGTAGGTGAGTTTATGATGAAGAATTCGACCGTTGAGGTGAGAACAAAAGCACATAATAAGTTAGAAACCAAATTGGATAAAGACTCCATTATTCCCGAGATTATTAAACCGTTTATGTGGCCAAGTTGGGATATTAAAGCTGAATCCATCACCCTTATAAATAATAATGTACATTATCAGGCAGGCGCAAAATCTGAAAAAATAAAAAGTTTCAATCCAAATTATATTGAGGTTTCAAATTTCAATTTTGAGGCAAGTGATATTGTGTTTTCCAAAAAAGAATCCGCAAAACTTCGGGTTAAAAGCCTCTCTTTTACTGAAAGTAGTGGGTTGGTTTTGAAACAATTGGCTTTTTCGGCAGCACTGGATACCACGCTGATTTCGGTGGATAATTTAGTATTAATTGCTGGAAATACCGCACTGAATGCCAATGTTAAAACACAGTTCAGTTCTATTCAACAGCTTATTAAAAAACCTGAAGAGTCCCGTTTTATCCTAGATTTAAAGAATTTTGTCGTTGACATGAACGATGTATTTATATTTCAACCAAAACTCCGAAAAAACGAAACACTCCGAAAAATTGCCAAACAAAAATTCACGGGACAAATAAAAGCCAACGGAACACTGGCTAAATTAAACCTACCCGAGTTTTGGGTGAATTGGGGACAAAATACCAAAATTACGACTCGTGGCGGGTTAAAGAACCTTATGGATTCTCGTAATTTAATCGCAGAAATTGATAACCTGACCATTGTTTCCACACGGTCAGACATTGCCAACTTCATTTCTGAAAAGAAATTGGGTATTTCCATTCCTCAGAAGATATTAGTGCAAAGCAAATTAAACGGGAAATTTAATAATTTCAAAACCATCACTCAACTTACCTTTCCCGAAGGAAAAATTAAAATTGACGGTCAATTTAAACAACAAAATGAAATCGCGTTTTCTGCCAATATAGATGTGATGGATCTTAAACTCGGCAGGATTTTGGACAACCCCAAAATTGGGACGGTTGCTTTTAATATGAAAGCTTCTGGTAACGGCAATAATCTGAATGATTTGAATGCCAAATTAGCTTCCAAATTTTCCAAATTAGAATTTAATGCCTACGATTTCTCCGCCCTTCAACTGGATGGTGAATTGAATAATGGTAAAGGAAATGTCACCTTGAAATACAAAGATGAAAATTTAGATTTGCTGGTGGATTCAAAAATACAACTCGATTCTGTTTCTCCAAAAATCGGGGTGGATTTCAAACTGGAAGGCGCCGATTTATACGCGTTGGGGTTGACCGAGAAACAAATCAAGGCCAAATTGATGATGATTGCCAACTTTAAAGGCAATGCCAAAGAATTTGATTTTGACAGCCATTTTTCAGAAGGTTTTGCCATTTACGACGAGAGCAGTTATTCCATGGGCAATCTCGATTTGATTGCCTGCGTGAGGCAAGATAGCGCCGCCATGGATGTGACTAGCAACTTTTTGAACGGAAAATTACGCGCAAATGCAGGCATCGATCGTTTAACACATGCCATTAAGCACCATTTGGAAGGATATTTTACAGATTATATAGAACATGTAGATTCGTTCAGCAATCCCGTGAAGTTGCAACTTAACATGCAACTTTCTGAAACAAAATTGGTGACTGATTTTTTGGTTCCCGATATCAAAACCATGGATACGCTGAAATTAAACATCGATTTTGATCAGAAAGAGAAAACTTTAGCTGCCAATTTTAAACTTCCCTACATCGATTACGCCGATAAAACGTTGGACAGTTTGCTAATGAATTTTACCTCTACCGAAAACGAAGCTAAATTTGTATTCGGGTTTAATGAGCTGAATGCAAAACCATTTTTGATGAACCGCACATTTTTTGACGGCGAGTTGAAAAACAAGATTTTAAACCTAAATTTCAATTCGTTTGATGGTGAAAAAGAGATGTATGTGGTGCAAACGGTCATTACGGGGAAAAGTTCTGATTTGAAAATACATTTCAATCCCGAAAAACTTATTTTCCAAGGCGAACCATGGTCGATTCCTGTGGACAATCAAATTGGAATTCATAACAAAAAAATAACCGCACAAAATTTTGTGCTAAGTCGAAATGAGGAGAGTCTCACCATCGCAAATAATTTGATGGATCCGTCGCCAAACAATATTGGTATTGGGTTTAAAAACTACAAACTCTCCAACCTTTTGGGGCTCTTCAACCAAATTGACTTAATTGCTTCGGGGTATTTGCAAGGGAATATTGTGGCCGTAAATCCATTTGGAAAGTTTGGGTTGAATGCCGATTTTAGCATCGAAAATTTGACTGCATTGAAAGCACCTTTGGGAAAACTGACTTTAAAAGCAACAAAAGTCGATAATTACATTGTTAGCCTCGACCTCAAAGGGGACGATGTAGACTTTTTAATAAAAGGGGCTTATTCACCAAAAAACGTAGGTTCGGAAATTAATTTCAAATTGGATTTAAACAAAATTGGCATGAAAACCATCGCCATTATTTCGGGCGAAAGTTTGAAAGATGCTTCGGGAAATATTTCAGGACAAATTGCCGTTCAGGGCAAAATGAGTGCTCCAAAATATGAAGGTTATTTGCAATTTAACGACGCTGTTTTCAACGTAAGTCAACTTAATTCACAATTTAGATTGGCCAACGATAAATTGAAAATCGACAATAAAAACATCACCTTGACTGATTTTACAGTGGAAGATGAACAGCATAATACATTTGCATTAAACGGTTCCGTTTCCATCGAAAACATCTCCAATCCTGAATTTGATTTGAGAATCAACGGCAAGAATTTCCAAGCTTTAAATTCAACCAAAGAAGACAATGATTTATACTATGGCATAGTCAATTTTGATGTGGATGGCACCATTAAGGGCAAAATGAGTTTCCCAAAAGTTAATTTAAACATTGACATCAATAAAAGCACTGATTTTACTTACGTAATTCCAGAATCTCAAGCCAAATTGGAAAAACGTGACGGCATTGTGGAATTTGTGAATAAACAAGATCCAGATAATATCATCACAAGAACCAGCGATTCTGCGAATATAGCAACTCTTAAAGGCATCGAATTGCATGCGAATTTAAAGATTGACAAAGGTGCCACCTTCAACGTGATTATCGATCCAAATACGGGTGATAATTTGAAAATATCAGGAGTGGGTGCGTTGGATTTCAACATTGCAAACAATGGGCGAATGTCATTGAGCGGACGTTACGACATCAATAACGGACATTATAGCCTCAGTTTGTACAATTTAGTGAAACGTAAATTTGAGTTAGAACCCGGTAGCTCAGTCACTTGGCGTGGCGACCCGATGGATGCTGAATTAAATGTGACCGCAAAATATTCGGTAGAAGCATCTGCTTCCGGATTGATGGCATCGCAAACCGCAGGGGCAAGTGAAGAAATACAAAATAAATACCGCCAAACATTGCCGTTCTTTGTATATATGACCATCACGGGAGAATTAAATCAGCCAAAATTGAACTTCCGTATAGATATGCCCGAAGATTCCCGTGGCGCGATTGATGGGACTGTGTATGGAAGAATCAAACAGTTAAATAGTGAAGAAGATGAGCTCAACAAACAAGTATTTTCGCTGTTGGTTTTGAGAAAGTTTTATCCAAATGCTGGTTCTGATGGTAGCGATGGTGGAGCAGCAAGTATGGTTCGGAAAAATATTAACCAAGCGCTTTCTGATCAACTGAATGCTTTCTCGGGTAAACTGATGGGAAATACAGGAATTGAACTCGATTTTGGGCTGAATAGTTATACCGATTATCAAGGAGAAAATACGCAACAGCGGACGGATTTGAATGTAACCGCTCAGAAGAAAATGTTAAACGACCGATTGATTGTTCAAGTGGGTAGCAATGTGAGTGTGGAAGGGGATGCACATCCTGGTGAAGAAAAACCATTGGTGGGCAATGCGAGCATTCAGTATCTATTGACCAAAGACGGACGTTGGCGTTTGAAAGGATTTCGCAACAATCAATACGAGAATGTAATTGATGGACAGGTGTTTGTGAATGGAATCTCGTTGATTTTCCAACGTCAGTTTAATCGATGGAGAGAATTATCTGCTCCTCCTGCGAAGGAAGATACAACGGGAAAATCTAAAACTGACAAGAAAATAGAGACGACAGAGAAGAAATCAAATACGGATAAAAAAAACAAATAATTCATGAAAATAAATTTTCCTATATATCGTGTGTTAATTGCTGTTTTGACGTTGTCAATGCTTTATGCGTGCAGTGTCAAGAAACATATTCCAGAAGGTAAACTCCTCTTCCGTGGTGGAAAAGTGAAGGTGCAAGATTCGATAAAAATCGAACATAAATCGGGATTGGTCAAAGAGTTAAATAGATTACTCTATCCCAAACCCAATAAAAGATTTTTAGGAATGTATCCCGGTTTGTTTTATCACTACAAAGCTCAAAAAGAAAAACCAGGATTTATCACCCGTTTTTTAAATAAAAAAATTGGCGAAGAACCCGTTTATTTTTCAGATGTTAAAATAAAAGACATCGAAGATTTAATTGAAAACCGTTTGCAAAACAGTGGCCTTTTCAACAGTAACATTAGTTCATCCATTAGAAAAGACAGTTCTGCAAAAACGGCAAAAACAAATTACACGGTGGTCATCGGAACACCTTATCATTTAAATAGTTACACCATCGAGGTGGATTCTAACGAGAAACATTTTCCAGTATATCAAGAGTTGCAAAATTCGCTTTCCCAGACGTATCTAACAAAAGGAAGTCGGTACGATTTGGACATCTTTAAAGCCGAACGCAGTAGAATCGATTTCTTTTTAAAAAAACGTGGATATTACAATTTTAGTTCTAGTTTTATCCTTTTTCAAGCGGATACCAACTTGAACAAAAACAACCAGTACAATCTGTATCTGAAGTTGAAAGTTGGCGTTCCATCTAAATCAAAAGTGCCGTATGTAATCGACTACGTGGAGGTGGATCCGAATGTGACAACAGATACCTCAGGCACTAAACAAGACACGGTAATTATTGATGGAATTAGGTTTATTCAGAATAAAGTGTTTTTCAAACCCAAACGTTTGCGCCCTTTCGTTTTGTTAAAACCGGGTGACCTCTACGATCCTATCAAATCAAAATACACCAGCCAGCGGATTTCTTCGATTGGAACGTATAAATTTGTCAACATTAAATATACAGAAACGGATTCCACGGGAAAAGATAGTCTTAGTTTGCGCCATTTAAACGCCTCAATTTCTCTATCTCCTCTCACAAAGCGATTGATTCGAGCAGAATTGCAAGGTATCACCAAATCCAATAATTTTACTGGACCAAATTTGGGAATTACTCTTCTTAACCGTAATGTTTTTAAAGGTGGCGAAAATTTTTCTGCAACGGGAGATATTGGTTACGAAAAACAACTTGGCAGCAAAACCAATGGTTCGAGCAGTTTACAATTGGGACTGAACCTTTCGCTGATTTATCCTCGTTTAATTTTCCCTGGAAATTGGGATTCTTATTTCAAATATGTCATTCCAAAAACGAAGATAAGTATAGGTGCTGATTATTATAAAAGAAGCCAACTTTACTCGCTAAACTCTTATTCAGCTTCTTTTGGGTACATTTGGAACGCCAACAGTTTTGTAACCCACCAACTGGATCCTTTGAAAATTAATTATGTGCAACTGAGCAATAAAAGTGCAGTTTTTAACGCCATTCTGGACAAAAATCCATTTCTTAAACGCAGTTTTGAACAACAGTTTATTGCCGGACTTACCTACTCATTCACATTTAGCGAACTCAATGAGGTTCATAAAAAAAGTAAGTTTTATCTAAAATTTAATTTTGATATTGCGGGCAATACACTCAGTCTGATTGGCTCGAAACGAGGTTCTGATACGATAAAAAGTTTTCTAAGTTTACCCTTTTCGCAATACGTGAAAGGCGATGTGGATATGAATTACCGCTATGATATCGCAAATTCGGGTCATGTATTGATCGGTCGCGCTTTTGCGGGCATGGGCATTGCGTATGGCAATTCGCAAACCATGCCTTATGTGAAACAATATTTCTCGGGTGGATCTTACAGTGTTCGTGCGTTTCAAATTCGCGGACTCGGACCGGGCGTTTATGTCCCAGTCGACAACAACAATCTCTATTTCGACCGCTCCGGAGATATTCGTTTAGAAGGCAACTTTGAATACCGCTTTCCAATAATATCAGTGGTAAAAGGCGCTCTATTTGCCGATGCCGGAAACGTTTGGAATCTTCGCGAAGAAGTATTAGGCGGAAAATTCACCTCCGATTTCCACCAACAATTTGGTGTAGGCACCGGCTTTGGATTGCGTGTAGATATTCAAGGTTTCGTGATCCGTTTTGATCTGGCCGCCCCACTAAAACGTCCCGCCACTAAATGGAATTTTGAATACAAAAACCCAGTTTTCAACTTCGCCATTGGGTATCCTTTTTAGGGAGTTTTTGCTGATGTTTGTATTGCAATAGATTGAGAACCAAAGGTTGAGATTTTGGTGTGACCTCATTTTGTTAGATCGTTTCGTAAGATTTAATCTATTTGCTAAAAATAAAATTTATTTTTGATAAATTGTAATTAATTTATTCATACATTTGTTGCAACAAAAAACAGCACCAAAAGGTTGGGTTATACTTCAAATTTAACACTGCTAACCTTACCTTTGGTTCGGTTATAAACTAGTTAGGTGCAAGCGTAGGAAGACCGACAGAACAGACATAAACCGACAAAAAAATAAAATAATGACCGAAGATAAAGTTAGAGAAAGTGCAGGTAGAATATTAGGTTTTAAAGATACCGAAACTGCTATAAGTGGTGTTGGACAAATTACTTCATTTAATCATTTGGGCTTCAAAGGTGTAAAAGACAGACCAGACGGATGGTATTTACCAAATGAAAATAGTTTTCCAGCAATTATTTTGGAAGCCAAAAGCGAAAAAACAACATTTAAAAAAGCTCATATTGACGAGTTGTTTAAAAACACGACAATAATTGGGACAAAATATAAAAAACATATCGGGCTTTTATATAATGGCAATAGTGTTGAAATTTATAAAGACGGTGTTTTTTTACGAAAAGAAAATGAACTTAAAAACAAAGAGTATTATTTAAGTTTGTTTACACAAAACAAAATTGACACTTCAAAAATCTATACAATCACTGCAAGGATAAACAACAACTTGCATTTCAATTTCGGAATAAAAAACCTTTATCACCGAATGATATTTACAGCTTGTGCATTAGTTGCAAAAAGATATGGTTCAGTTCTTATAAAAGGAATGGACTATACAACATTTCACACTTCCATTCATGCCACACTTGCAAAGAGCTTTGATGAAGCAAGAAAACAAAATTTAAAGTTGAACATTTTACTTGAAGCATACTCTTCAATCAAAATGAACATAACTGAAAAACAAACTGCAATTGATGATTTCATAGAATGCGTTGAAGAAATAAGCGACAACATAAATAGTGATTTTTGGAATGGAGAAGATGTTATGGCTATTTTCTTTAACGAATTCAATCGGTATAAAGGAAAAAGTGAGAGTGGTCAAGTTTTTACACCTGACCATATAACAAGTTTGATGTACGAAATTATAGGAATTAACAAAGACGACATTATTCTTGATGCAGCTTGTGGTAGTGGTGCTTTTCTTGTAAAAGCTATGTGTAATATGATTAAAGAAGCAGGTGGCAACTCAACAGACAAAGCAAAAGAAATCAAACAAAATCAACTTTTTGGAATTGAATTTGACAAAGAAATTTATGCCCTTGCTTGTGCAAATATGCTTATTCACAAAGACGGTAAAACCAACTTAGAACAATTGGATAGCAGAAATGACGAAGCGAAAAAATGGATTAAAAGCAAAAAAATAACAAAGGTTTTAATGAACCCACCTTTTGAAAATAAGTATGGTTGCATTGAAATTGTCGCAAATGTGTTAGAAAGTGTTGAAAGAGAGACTGTTTGTGCCTTTATCATGCCTGACAATAAACTTGAAACAAACGTAAATAAGACAAAAAAAATTCTACAAAAACATACACTTTCTAAAATTATAAAGTTACCCCACGAAATTTTTAGTGGTACAACTACAAGTATATTTATTTTTAAAAGTGGCATCCCACAAAATAATAATAAAATATTTGCTTGTGCTATTTTAGACGATGGATTAGAAACAATAAAAAATCAAGGACGACAAAACCTAAAAAATAAATGGGAAGAAATTGAAAAATATTGGGTTGATGTTATTTACAAACAAAGTGGCGACAATTCAATCCAATGGCTTGATCCAAAAGATAATTTAAGTTATAAAGTTTTAGAAAATCCATTTACCATAAGCGAACAAAACTTTAAGAAAATTGTGCTTGATTATATGTTTTTCAAATCGAGCATAAATCCAAGTGAATTAAAAAACAAAGTCCTTGATTATGTTTTATATGACAATGTAGAAACCGTAAATGAACCGTTAATAGAAATTATT
>JBBRGJ010000094.1:0-12654 GCA_038240835.1 Bacteroidales bacterium
ATTGGACAGTTATCAGTTAACAGTTAGCAGTGATCAGTTAACAGCGCGTCCCGAATTTCTTCAAAATTCGTGGATCTACGAAAGCGTGGATGAATACATTGGACAGTTAACAGTTAGCAGTGATCAGTTAACAGCGCGTTCCGAATTTTTTTTACAAAATCTCTCCGCCGCGGCGGATTAAAATTCGGGATGCGGTCACTCGTCACTTTCTACGGTCTCGCTTTGCGGTCACTCGTCACTCGTCACTCGTCACTTTCTAAGGTCTCGCTTTGCGGTCACTCGTCACTCGTCACCCGTCACTTCTTTACCGTCTTATCTTTTTCCGGACATTTTCGAAATTTGTTTCAATAAGCCATCGATGGAATCCACTTCGGCTATAATTTCGTTGTGTTGAATTAGGTGGTAGGTTTTGTGTTCATAACGAATAGTAAAAGGAATATTTGAAAATCCATTATTTACAAGTGCGTGAATAATCCATTTTTTTTGTAATTCGGGGGCTTCTATTTCTACATTGATATTTTCTTGGGAAGAATGTTTAAAAACCCCATTTATATTATCAAACTTAAGTTCTTTACTTTGGTACACATTTTCAAAATCATCGTTTAAAATAAGATCTTCAGGTGTTCCCATTTTCAAAGTCTGATCATTTTTAAAAACAAAGATATAGTTACTATAATCGATGGCTAAGTTGAGATGATGCAACGAGAGTAAAATTGTTTTTCCAGATTCAAGGGCTAATTTTCTCAACAAGGTCATCAATTGAATCTGGTTGGCATAATCCAAATAAGAGGCAGGCTCATCCATAATAATAATGGGCGTTTGTTGCGTTAGCGCTCTGGCAATCAATGCTTTTTGAAATTCTCCATCGCTCAGACTATCAATTCGTTGTGCACTTTTATGCGCAATCTCGGTCATTGCCATCGACTCCGAGATGATTTTGTGATCGTTTTCGTTGAGATAACCCGTAAAATCAGTGTGTGGAGTACGACCAAAAGCGACAAAATCGTAGACAGTAAGATATTCAATAAAAGGTCTTTCGGTGAGAACAATGCTAATAAGTTTTGAAAGTTCTTTTTTTGGAATTTTAGTAATTTGAGAGTTCCCAATTTTCACATCGCCTTTCAACGAAGGGATAATGCCACATAGTGTGTGAATCAAGGTAGATTTTCCAACTCCATTGGCACCAAAAATAGAGTACACAGCCCCTTTACGTAATTGGAAATTAGTATTTTTGAGCAACACCGTTTCAGAACTACCCGAACGATATCCAATCGACAGATTTTTTACTTCTAAGATCATGCTGCTTTCAATTTTTTATTTCTACTTAAAATAATCCAAATAACAACGGGCGCTCCAAACAGCGCAGTAATGGCATTAATTGGAATGGTATCATCCAATCCTGGAAGTTTCGCAATCAAATTACAAATCAGCGCACACAACGCACCAGCAATCATCACTGCGGGCAATAATAGCGCATGATTTGCAGTTCGAAGAAGCAATCGTGTAAGATGCGGAATAGCAATGCCAATAAATGCAATTGGGCCACAATAGGCAGTTACAACAGCTGTCAACAGGCCACTTACCAAAATAATAGACAAACGAGCTCTTTTAATATTCAGTCCAAGATGTTGCGCCATCTTTTCGCCCAACTGCATCGTATTCAAGGTTTTAGACAACAGCAACGAAATAGAAAGTCCAATCACGATGGCTGGCACAAAATAGATTAGATGTCGTTTGGTAACCATTCCAAAAGAGCCCATTCCCCAGATTGCAAACTGATGGATACTTTCGCTTCGACTAAAAATGTTCATAATTCCAATAAACGAACTTGCGATTGCACTAATCATAATTCCAGTGACTAACAACATGGCAGTATCACGAATATGCGAAGTGAGAGACAAAATCAACACAAGCACAATGGCAGAGCCAATCAGTGCTGCAATAATAATGGAGAGATTTTGAATTATAAAGTTAAAGTCACTAAAAGCTACTGAAGCAAGTCCAGGCATAAGCACTGCCACCGCCACTCCCAGACTAGCGCCAGAGCTAATCCCGAGCACAGAAGGTTCTGCCAGTGGATTCCGGAAATAAGTCTGTAAAATCAATCCAGCAACAGCCAATGCAGCACCCGAAAACAGCGCTGTAATCGTCTGTGGCAAGCGACTTTCGATAATGATATTCCGCCAAACAATTGACTGAGAACTATCTCCCAAAAGTATTTTCAAAGAAGCCTGAAAAGGAATAGAGACACTACCCACCACAATATTCAACCCTAGAAAAAGAATTGTAACTGCGATTAAACAGATAAAAATGAAAACAGATTTCTTTCGATTACTTTTCATGAGTCAATAGTTCAAAATAGACAGATTTGTATTCGGGCAACAGTTCTGGGTGGAATATTTTTACAAAATCTTTCAGAATCACTTCTGGTTCAATAATTCCTTTTTCGTAATAGGACGATTGATAGGTATTGCACAAAATAATTTTCTTATTTTTATACGCTTCAAAATTTTTGTACTTATCACTTTCGGTTATTAATTTCTGATAAGAGTAGCCACCGGGCGCATATTCCAGAATCACCCAATAGTCAGATGCATGGCAACGTTCGTACACTCTTTCAAACCCAATGGGTTCAGAACCAGAGAATTTCAAGTCTTGCCAAAGATATTCGCCACCTGCATCGGTGAAAAACTGAGCCATATAGCTGTTTAAACCGCTTACAAACCATGTATTTTGGAACATTTTTCCAGAAAAAACAGTCGGTTTCTGTTTCAAACTTTTAGCCAAGGCCGAAGCCGATTGGTAATTCTTTTCTATCTCATTAAAAATCTGACACGCTTGGTCGTACTTATCAAAAAAAAGTGCAATAAATTTTATCCATTCGGCTCTTCCAAGCGGAGATTCTTCCATATAGCTAGAGCAATAGGCAATTGGGACACCCGTTTGAATTATTTTATCGTATTTACTCTCTTTAAATGGAGCAGCAAAAAGCACTTCAGGATTTAATGCCATCAGCAATTCGATGTTATACGCTTCAAATGGACCTAAATCGATGGTTTTGCCACTTGCTACTTGTTGCAATACCAACGAATCTTTGATATATTCTATTTGAGAAACTCCTGTAACATTTGACACAAGCCCTAATCGGCTAACAAATCCAATTTCTGGACTCGACAAACAAGCGACTGATTCGCAGGGAGTTCTAACAATAGTTGCGTTATAAATAGAAGAAGAATTTCGTTCATTTTTGGGAATAAAAACATAGTGAGCTAATATTTTGGTGCTATCCCAAGGATCTTTTACAAACGCCTCCTTATATCCATTCTCTTCGGAGATATAAAAGAGTTTGGCATATTTAGGAAAACTCTTTTGTGCAGGATGATCAACCTTTACAGATTGAGTACACCCAAAAATCAAAAAGATACTGGGTAGGAATAGGGTGAAACAAAATAATGTTCTTTTTTTCATCTTTTTTTAAATTTGACTTTTGTTCCCGAAAGTCGATATTAATAATACAATTACCAGTTATCCAACCATTGGTTGAATTTCTTTTCGACAAAGGCAGGTCTTCTGGCTCACTCCTATTTTCTTTCGCCTTCCCATGCATAAAGTGTGCATTAGTGGCATCCGAAAGAACGTAACAGAGCTTACAGCTGCGGGTACAGCTCCGGAATTTAACCGGATTCCCTATTGTAAATCCATCAATTTTGAACTATTTATCGATGAACTTATTATGGTCGGCGTTGAAAACCGACTACCGTTATCGATGCAAATGTACAAAAAAATTGGCTTTACTATCATCTGTTTGGGAAAACAAATGCAAATTACAGATAATGATTTAACAGACACATTTTAATGAAGTTCTACAAAGTGATATCACAATAAAAATAAGATAAATATTTTATCTAAATTCTGTTATTATATTTTTTTTGAACAATTCATTTTACACCCTAAATCTGTAAGAAAAACATCAATATAACAAGGTTTTGCTAAAAAGGTAAAACCCAATTTACTTCGAAAGTTTTTCTTTTTTAGTGTCACTTTTGTCTTGACACAAAAGTAACCAAAAAGTCAAGACTTCGCCAAAAAAGCTAAAAAAGAGATAATTTTCCGGCGCGAGACAAGTCAAGGGCTTCACTGAAGCAATTTTGTTCACATGACGGATTTTTCGGATTTGGACCTATTTACTTCATCTCACCCGCCTCGCTTCATCCGTAAAATCATCTCTTTTTCTTAACGCTTTTTTGACAAGGTCGGCCGAAGATAGCAATGTTCATACTGTCCTTCAGTTCGTAGTGAAAAATCTTTCAGACTTGGAATGCGTAAATTTTATCAAAAACCCTTTAAAACCCCTACGCACCAGACAAACTTCGCTCCTATAATTGGCTTCACCGAACTTCGGTTCATGAGAATTGGGCTGATTCATCAGACCAGCGACAAAGGTTGCTCAAATTGGCTCCGTCGTCCATCAGTTCCTGCGAGTTAGTGTAATTAGTGGTTGAAGATCTTTTTTACGCGCTTCGCGCAAAAGTTGACGTGTATTTGTGGCTTTAATTTCACAAAATTGGAATTTATCGAGTTTTAAAAAATCATTTATAATTTCAGATTATCTCTTTTTTTTCATACTTTTGTCGGATGAAAAAGACCTTTTTGCTAATATTTTCGATCTTCATCATCCTCACGACCATCAGTGGCTCGCCGTTAGATTCGTTAAAATCAAAACTAACCTTCAAAGGGTTTATTAAAACAGATGCCATATTTGACTCACGACAAATAACTTCGGCCCGAGAGAGTTTTGTTTTAATGTATGCAAAAAAACCTTTTTTAGACAAAAACGGAGCGGATATTTATGCAAATCCTCAGTATAACCAATTTGCAACCAGCAGCCGATTAATCGTCTCTATCGACACACTTCGTTTTCGCAACTTTTTTGCAACATCGCTTATCGAAACAGATTTTACAGGAGCCAGTGATCCAACCAACAGTGGATTACGGCTCAGGCATGCTTATGTAAAATTAGAAAATCAACATCACTCTTTGTTAGTGGGACAGTATTGGCATCCGTTGGTTGCCCCTGAAGTTTTTCCCGATATGCTCTCCTTAAATCTTGGAAACCCCATCAAAAGCGCCATGCGAGCACCTCAGGTTCGATACCAATATCGGTTAAAATCATTTGAATTTGTGGGAGTTGCATCCATGCATCGCGACAATTCGTCCATCGGTCCAATGGGTTCAACCCCAGATTATTTAACAAATCAGGTAATTCCCTCGTTGGATTTTCAAACCATCTATCGTGGAAACAAATGGCTGATAGGTGCTAGTGGCGATTACAAACGTCTCTCTATGAGTGTAAAAACGGATAGCAACTACAAAGTAAGTGAATACGTTTCTGGTCTAACAGCTCATCTGTTTGGGAAAATTGATTTTAATAAATTCTCCATCAAAGCACAATATATTTGGGGCGAAAACTTATTTGACCAAGCAATGCTCGGAGGAGTTGGAGTTACCGCCATAGATATAATCACCGGAGAGCGTTCCTATGCTCCCATTGCCCAACAATCGATGTGGGTAAGTATTGCCACAAAATTCAAAAAGCTAAATGCATCCCTATTTATAGGAGCCGCTCAAAATTTAGGTTCCCAAAAAACGTTTGTGGGTTCAATCTACGCCAGAGGTTCGGACATCGGCTATTTATATCGCATAGCACCCCAAATATCTTACAAAGTTGGAAAAATTACGATTATTTCTGAAACCGAATACACCAGCGCAGCTTTTGGGACTCCAGACCAAAAAGGGATTGTCAAAAACACAAAAGAGACAGGAGTTCTAAGAGAAAACATAGCTGTGTTGTTTTTGTTTTGAAGAAGTGACGGGTAACGAGTGACGAGTGACAGAGCGAAGCTCGACTGGGAGTCAGTTAACAGTTAACAGTGATCAGTCATCAGGAGCGAAGCTCGTATGAAGAGGTGACGGGTAACGAGTGACGAGTGACGGAGTGAAGCTAGTATGAGGAAGTGGCCGAGTGACTGAGTAGCCAAGTAGCCAAGTACGCAAAGCAGGACTCGCTTCGCGTACTTGGCACTTTTCACTTCCTCTAGTCTCGCTTCGCGGTTTTTTCACTTTTCACTTTTCACTTCCTCGGTCTCGCTTCGCGGTCACTCGTCACTCGTCACTCTGTCACTTTTCTCGGTCTCGCTTCGCGGTCACTCGTCACTCGTCACTCTGTCACTTTTCTCGGTCTCGCTTCGCGGTCACTCGTCACTCGTCACTCTGTCACTTTCCTCGGTCTCGCTTCGCGGTCACTCCCGAAAAAACAGAAATCTCTGATTTCATTTTTTTTCGAGGATCCACGAAAAAATAATAAAAATCAAAGATTTTTTATTTTTCGGGACCCGTCACTTTCCTCCTTCGTCACTTTCCCCTTTTCACTCAATGTTAACTTTTCCTTAATAGGTTATTCGGTTAAAATTGATTAATTTTGCTCTTTCAATTCAAGAAAACATATAAATATCTTATAAACAACAAATAACAAGAAAAATGAGTAACGTAAAGTATGTCTATTATTTCGGCAGCAAGCAAGCCGATGGCAAAGCCGACATGAAAAATTTACTTGGAGGTAAAGGTGCTAACTTAGCAGAAATGTGTCTTTTAGGACTTCCTGTACCTGCTGGATTTACAATCACAACAGATTGCTGTACTGCATATTATGATAACGATTGCCAACTACCTGCATCATTAGCAGACGAAGTATGGTCATCAATGAAAAAAGTGGAAGATGCAATGGGCATGAAATATGGCGATGCTGAAAACCCACTACTTTTATCTTGCCGTTCAGGTGCTCGTAGTTCAATGCCAGGTATGATGGACACCGTGTTAAACATTGGTTTAAGTTCAAAAACAATTCCTGCATTGCTTAAAAAAACAAACAATCCTCGTTTTGTTTGGGATTCATACCGTCGATTAATTATGATGTATGCCGACGTAGTTATGGAAAAAGCTGAAGGCATGGAACCTACTGATGGAAAAGGTATCCGTAAATCATTGGAAGAGATGATGGATGCATACAAAAACAGCAAAGGTTATGCTTCTGATACAGATTTAACCGCAGAAGATTTAAAATTCTTGGGTGAAGAGTTCAAAAAAGCAGTTAAAAAATCATTAGGACAAGATTTCCCAGATGACGCTGAAGCTCAACTTTTTGGTGGAATCAAAGCAGTTTTCAAAAGCTGGAACGGAAAAAAAGCAATTTCATACCGTCGTATCGAAGGTATTCCAGACGCTTGGGGTACTGCTGTTAACGTTCAAGCCATGGTATTTGGCAACATGGGCGATACTTCAGCAACGGGTGTTGCATTTACTCGTAACCCTGCTACTGGCGACAACGTTTTCTACGGAGAATGGCTAATCAACGCTCAAGGAGAAGATGTAGTTGCGGGTATCCGTACTCCAAGTCCTTTGAACGATGATACTAAAAACGAGCAAAACAAACACTTGCATAGCATGCAAGAAAATTGGACTTCATCCTATAACGAATTATTTGAAATTCGTAATCGTCTTGAAGATGCTTACAAAGACATGCTAGATATTGAATTCACCATTCAAGAAGGCAAATTATATATGTTGCAATGCCGCGTTGGAAAACGTACCGGTACTGCTGCCTTGAACATGGCAATGGATATGCTAGAAGAGGGACGTATTGACGAAAAAGAAGCTGTCTTACGTCTTGACCCAGCTCAATTAGACGAATTATTACACCCAATCATCAACCCAGCAATGTTAAAAGGTGCACAACCTTTCGTAAAAGGGTTACCTGCTGGTCCTGGTGCTGCTCTTGGCAAAGTTGTTTTTACTGCAGAAGATGCTGTAGAATGGCAACGTAGAGGCGAAACTGTACTTTTAGTTCGTGAAGAAACCAATCCAGAGGATGTTGAAGGAATGCGTGCTGCAGTAGGTATTTTAACCGCTCGTGGTGGTATGACTTCTCACGCTGCTTTGGTAGCTCGTGGATGGGGAAAATGCTGTATCGTTGGTGCAGGTTCACTTCACGTAAATGTTGATGGCAAAAAAGCAACCGTTAAAGAATCGGGTATTGTTATTAAAGAAGGGGATGTTTTAACATTAGACGGAACCAAAGGATATGCATATTTAGGTTCACTAGAGTTGATGGATGCTTCTGAAAACCCACGTTTTCAAAAATTTATGGCCATTGCAGATAAATATCGCACCATGGGAGTTCGCACCAATGCTGATACTCCTGCTGATGCTGCTGTAGCTCGTAGTTTTGGTGCTGAAGGTATCGGTCTTTTCCGTACTGAACACATGTTCTATGGTCAAGGAACTGAAAAAGCATTATTCTTATTACGTAAAATGATTTTAAGTGAAGGCGAAAAAGAACGTCGCTCAGCACTTGACGAACTATTTGTATTTGTAAAAAGAGATTACAAAGGAACATTGGCTGCAATGGATTCACTTCCTGTAACTTTCCGTTTGTTAGATCCACCACTTCACGAATTTGTTCCTCAAAGTGCAGAAAACCAAGCTGAGTTAGCGAAAGAATTAGGCATCACTGCTGAAGCAATTGCAAAACGTGGCGAAGCTCTTCACGAATCAAACCCAATGATGGGACACCGTGGTGTTCGTTTGGGAATCACTTATCCAGAAGTTACTGAAATGCAAGTTCGTGCTTTGTTCGAAGCTGCTGTTGAATTGATAAAAGAAGGAAAAAATCCAAAACCAGAAATCATGGTTCCTGTAACTTGTGATGTAACTGAGTTGGATTTCACCAAGGTAATCGCAGATAGAGTGTATGCTGAAGTTTGCGCTAAATTTGGTGTTGACAAAATTGACTACCTTTATGGTACCATGATTGAAATTCCACGTGCTTGTTTATTGGCTAACAAAATGGCTAAAACAGCTCAATTCTTCTCATTTGGCACCAATGATTTAACTCAAATGACTTATGGATTCAGCCGTGATGACACTGGTGGATTTATGAATGATTATTTAGACAATAAGATTTTAGCAAGCGATCCATTCCAAACCATCGATCAAGAAGGTGTGGGACAATTGATTGAAATGGCTGTAGTTAAAGGTCGTCAAGAGAATCCAAACCTTAAAGTAGGTATCTGTGGCGAACAAGGTGGAGATCCTGCTTCGGTAGAGTTCTGCTTCCGCAATGGATTAAGCTATGTTAGCTGCTCTCCATTCCGCGTTCCAATCGCTCGTTTGGCTGCTGCTCAAGCTGCAATCAAAGCTTCTAAGAAATAAGAATCATCTTATTATATTAAAAAAGACCGTCTCGAAAGACGGTCTTTTTTTTTGACTATTTTTTTTTGAAATAATAAAAATCCGAGACCCATTCCAAAAGTCTAGCTATCAAATAAAAAATAAAAAAAAGTTGAACAGATCCGTTAATCTTTAACAATTCGCTTAATAGTTCTACCAGTATCTGTGGTAATTATCACACAATAAACTCCGTGCTTTAAAAAGGCAAGATCGATTTCCGTAATGGATCTATTAGGATTTGTTTGGAAAACGATTTCTCCATTGATGTTATATATTTTCAAATCAGTCATATTGTTGACAGATTGAATATTTACTTTTTCACGAAATGGATTGGGATATATGTTGCAATTATCATTTGTAGTCAATACCGCATTATTTTCTACTCCTGTACCTCCCAGCTCTGTAATCGAAATATTTTCAAGGTACAGAAACAGCATATCTGGATTGCTATAACATTGCCATCCAATATAATAAGAACCATCGGCAGAAACTGTAAAGTTGACATTTTCGATTTGATAGGCTTCATTGGTAATATTTGTCAGATCAACCAAAACGGTTGTAAGACTGTCCGCAATAGGAGTTTTCCCAATGGCAACTTTCATTTTATTTGGATAATTACCTGCAAATACCTTGTGCCAAAAGCTCAGGGTGTATGTTTTAGAGGCCTCCAGATTCAAACATCTTGAAATCAACCAATCATTTGCTGGCAATGATGAATTGTAGCGATACTCAATATATCCAGGGTCTAGATTTCCTTGTGGGTGCTCAAGTCGCAATATCCAAGAATTGTCATCCTGATTCAAATCAACAATTTTCCACCGTTGAATGTCATCAGTCAGACGGAAATTCATAAAATAAGGCGGAGAGGTACATTCCACATGTTCAATTTGAGAGATCAACGTATCATTATCCTTGAAAGAATCATCGGCAAAGCGGGAATAAGTAGTTAAAGAGTAAATATGTCCTGGATTAGTCGAAAAGTCGTAGGGTTGCGAGAATTCAAACACAATTTCAGAAAAAGCCGGAATAATAGCGGTAACCGTGTCGTTAACCACCAATCCGTTATCTACCCTATAAGAAACAGGAATTCCCGTGTGAGGAATAGTATCGTAATTCGCTATCGTAATGCTGATATTACTTGGACCAGTAAAGGATTCAGCACAAGCAGGAGTCACCAAGTTTTTGATCGTTATATCGTTGGGAACCAAGGGCATAATACCGATAACAGCAAACGTATTAAAACCATAAGGCATTGCGGACGCTATATTTACATTGTAATATCCATCGCTACTTCCGCCCCAACCAAAGTTAAAATGAAAAAATGAATTATCATCATATCCATCGCAAACATAAGCATGTCCAGCGCCAGATGAACTAGAACCTCCAAACCACATGGGCCGACCTGCGTCTATTTCTTTAAAAAGTTTTTTCATCCTAGTTGCGCTATCCGTCAATTGAAGGTTAAAATCAGAAATATTTTGAGAGTAAGAAAAATACTGAACTAACGGTTCCATCAAGATGCTTGCAGACGAACCACTAGTTCCGTAATTCATATTAACAGAAACACCGCAGTGATACATCAAAGTGGCCACAGCTGAATTATTAGTAGAAAGCATGTTGGGCATGGAAGTCCACTGATAAGTGGTATTGCCAAAGTCAGCGCTTTGAGTTCCATAATTAGCATCCACATACGAGTGAGTTCCCGTTCCATGTTGCGGATAGTTCCATTTTTTCATAATTTGAGCCATGGAAGTGGCAACGCAACCGGTAAAAGTATGACCACAGCTTCCATTCGCATCTGCAGGACAAAGTTCGTTGAAATAGCATCCTTGATTCCACTTTGTGGCACATAACGGAGCTACCGATTTGGTGTTTTTCGGGAAACGTCCTTCGCTTAGACTCTCCCACTCATTTTTGGTTTTAGGATTTTCTAAGTTTAAGTCGATTATTTCTTTAATACTTGATTTGTATTGGCCGTATAACCATTTTGCATTTTCTGGCGTATTTCGTTGATCATAGGCTCCATCTGTTGAATATCCGAGTATTGGTGAGACCGCATCATCAGCAGCTACCATCACAAATCCGCCCGAAACAAAATTAAAAACATAATACGTAATAGTAGTTCCTACTTTTTCATAAACCACATTGCGAATAATGCATTCGGAACCTTGTTTTGATTGATGTTTAAAGAAAACACAAGCAATTTTCTCCGCAGATTCAACAGAAACAGACTTCGCAAAAAGTCCCACTAATGGAAATAACAAAAAAACAAGCAATAAATATCTTCTATTCATAGAATTACATTTTAAAGTTAAATATCATTCAAATGTTGATACACAAAGGTAATATTATTTTTTTCTTATCGATAAAAAAAATAACAACCTTAAATCTGGCTAGGGAAATGTTTTTTTCATAATATTTATTTTTATTCATAAACCCCTAAAAGTTCAATAAATGGTAAAATGTAAAAAACCGATGTTGCTTCTACGTAGCAGTTTTTTTTCGATTAATTCAATCGATTCCTTCGCCAAAGGCAGAGCTATTTAAATTGTGGATTGCTCAAGTGGCAAAAGAACGATTAAAAGTATCAGTATAAAAGGCCTTCATTTATAGTGGGTCTTTTTTTTATTTATAAAATTTAATTATATTTGTTGAAGTATTGGTATTACAAGTTTAGGAACCTATTTTACCAGTTTGTCGGAAAACGCTGTGATTAAACACCGATTAAATATAGATTTGCGGTATGTTTAATCAAAAAAAAATATCATGAATAAATTACATCTGTTTTATCCAAAGAGTTTCACTTCAGAAGCAATCCATTTAAAACCATTCTGGTTATTGGGAACAATAATGATTCTCCAACTATTATTTGGAAACGGATTTGCACAAAACCAAGATCGGGTTTGGCTGCAGGGGAAATATCCTGATAATTTTTCAAAGGAAAAAATCGGTAATATAACTTTGACTATTGAATATGAGAACTATCCATTATATGCATTTACTGAAAACAAGATAAGGATATCCTCTTCGGATAAAAATGCAAAATTCAAAGTATTACTACCTAACGAGAAGCCCATTGAATTTAAAGGAAGCCATGTTTTTATATACAAACCGATAAAGTTTTTTACGGATAAAATATACATCATCTCGGGTAATGATACAATTAACAATTGGGTCGGAGTCACCACAATGCCTAACCCCATGCTGTATTTTGACTCTACCAATTGCAACGTTTTAGTTCGTGATGAAATATTCACTACAAAACTTCAAGCAAGAATAAAAAATAAACCATGCAAAATTTTAAAATATCGAATTGTATTTATTAAAGATGGAGTTTATGGGTCTGAATACTCTAGCTATGGAACCACT
>JBBRGJ010000095.1:0-12643 GCA_038240835.1 Bacteroidales bacterium
CAGCGACAAATCCTGTCACATTCTGCCTTCCAGGCTGCAGTTCTGCTGACGCAGATTAACCGTAAGCTGGCGCTCACGGTTAAAGACATTGAGCACTCCGTGCTCTGAAACAAATTGGCTAGGTCGTCCTTTAATTGGCTCCGCTGTCCTTCAATTCGTGAAAATTGGGCTGATGCAATCAGACCAGCGACAAAGGTTACTCAAATTCGTGTTTCCGCCGCGGCGGACGTGGGTTAAAAAAAAGACTGGCAAATCAACGACGAAAAAATCCAAGGCCAAAAATCTTATTCGTGCATTCGTGGCCTTTATTCATTCGTGGCAAAAACTTTACTCCGCTTTAAACTCAGACGTAAAATGGAAATGAATCTCTGGATAATTCTCCTGAATTCGTTTCAGCGACCACTCATTCTCCGCCAAAAAGACTGGATTCTGGTCCTTATCGTAAACCAAGTGATGTCCACGCTCGTAATCAAACTTCCTCATGGCTTCTTTATTCGTGGCTGTAATCCAACAGGCTTTGTAGTATTGCAGCGACTGAAATGCGCAGGATGCACCATACTCATGTTTGAGTCGGAACTGGATTACCTCGAACTGCAAATCACCCACGGTACCGATAATTTTCATACTTCCCATCTCTTTTACAAAAAGTTGAGCCACTCCTTCGTCGGTTAGTTGGCGAATTCCTTTTTCTAACTGTTTGGTTTTCATCGGATCTTTGTTCACCAACTCCTTGAAAATCTCGGGAGAAAAACTTGGAATTCCTTCAAATTGCAACATCTCCCCTTCGGTTAGCGTATCGCCAATTTTGAAGTTACCAGTATCGTATAATCCCACAACATCGCCAGGATATGCTTCGTTGATTAAACTCTTTTCGTTGGCCATAAAGCTGGTGGGATTGGCAAAACGTAATTTCTTGTTGAGTCGGGTATGGTGATAAAATTTATTTCTTTCAAATTTTCCAGAGATGATTCTGCAAAAAGCGATGCGATCGCGGTGGTTGGGATCTAGGTTGGCGTGAATTTTAAAGATAAATCCAGAAAAATTAGGTTCATAAGGATCTACTTCACGCTGTGCGGTGACCCTAGAACGAGGACTAGGTGCAATTTGCACAAAAGTATCCAACAATTCTCTTACCCCAAAATTATTGATGGCACTGCCAAAAAACACAGGCGCCAAATATCCATCTTTGTATAAATCTACATCAAACGGTTCGTAGAGAGTTTCGATTAACTCCACTTCATCACGAAGTTTTAAGGCCGCTTTTTCTCCAATAAACTGATCTAAAGCAGGATCTTCTAGAGATTCAATTTGATGAACTTCTTCCGAAAGTTGGTTTTTGTTAGGCGTAAAAAGCTGAAGACTTTTAGAATAGAGATTGTAAACTCCCTTAAAATCGGAGCCAATTCCAATAGGCCACGCCAAAGGACGGCAGTGAATATTCAACTCTTTCTCAATATCTTCTAATAAAACATAAGGCTCCTGACCATCACGATCTAACTTATTGATAAAAATGATCACGGGCGTGTGGCGCATCCTACAGACTTCCATCAGTTTACGAGTTTGCGCTTCAATCCCTTTCACACAATCAATCACCAAAATTACACTATCCACCGCGGTAAGCGTTCGGTAAGTATCCTCCGCAAAATCCTTGTGACCAGGAGTATCTAAAATATTAATTTTGTAATCCTTATAGTTGAATCCCATCACCGATGTAGCGACCGAAATACCACGCTGCTTTTCAATTTCCATAAAATCGGAAACCGCAGTCTTGGTAATTTTATTGTTCTTTACAGCACCAGCCGTTTGGATGGCACCGCCAAACAATAACAACTTTTCTGTAAGGGTGGTTTTACCAGCATCAGGGTGACTAATAATGCCAAATGTGCGTCTTTTTTCTATCTCTTTTTTCATTTCGGGTGCAAATATACGGCTTTTTTATTATTTTGTGAAAAACGAAGGCCAATCGAAAAGTTTCGCTGATTCAAGGCATCATCCAAAGCCTTAAAAAGTTTTTAAGTTAATTTTTCAAAACCTATTATTCTATTTCATAAGTTTGTAGAACAATTCCCAAAAATGAATAAATAAACTATCAATTATGATCACAAAAATCATCAAAATTGCATTAGCAATATCGTTTTTCATTTGCTTACTTCAAATGCCTTATGGTTACTTTCAATTAGTCCGGTTTTCGGCATTGTTGGGTTTTTCTATTTTAGCTTACCTTTCGTTTCAAAAACAACGAATCGTTGAAATGATTGTGTATATTGGGTTGGCCTTATTGTTTCAACCATTTGCAAAAATCGCACTCGGCCGAGAAACTTGGAATATTGTGGATGTAATCGTGGGTGTTGGTCTGCTGGGCTCGCTGTTATATGATTGGAAACGGAAAGATTAAAGAAAAAACAAGTCCATTACCCCAATATTAAAATACAAACCCAAATATCTTCAACAAATTCAATTCTAATTAAAAAAATCGTAACTTTGAGTAATTAACTAACCTTCGGATTTTGGGAATATCTCTTTGTCCTTCGGAGTTAGATTGCTAAATATTTTATTTGTTTATTTTGAACAAAATATAACATCAAATCACACAATGAACAAGATGAATGAGAAATTTAAAATAGCTGAAGCCAACAACCATAAACTGTTGGCGATGCGACCACATTCACCAGAGACATTGCAATCACTTAAGAATTATTTCCGAGTTGGACTCACCTTTTCTAGCAATGCAATAGAAGGAAACAGTCTCACTGAGTCGGAAACAAAAATTGTCATTGAAGATGGGCTGACCATTCAAGGGAAGCCTTTGCGTGATGTATTCGAGGCGTTGGGACATGCGAAAGCGTATGATTATATTTATCAACTTGTTTCAAATAAAATATTAGTAATAGAAGATATTTTGAAACTTCATGATTTGTTCTATTGTCAAATTGATAATGAAAATGCAGGTCGTTACCGTAAAGTTCCAGTATTGATAAGTGGTAGTAAATTTTCAGTAACGCCTCCTTCGAAAATACCAGCCGAAATGAAAAAATTTCTGTCATGGTATAATAACCATCAAACCAAAATGCATCCGGTAGAATTTGCTGCTTTAGTTCATAAAAAGTTTGTTTTTATTCATCCTTTTATCGATGGAAACGGCCGTCTTTCGCGATTATTAATGAACCTTGCTCTATTGAGAAATGAATACAGTATTGCCATTATTCCCGCTATTTTACGACATGAATATATTGAAACGTTAGAAATTGCACACGAAAACGATACAAGGTTTATAGAATTTATTGCAGACCGAATCATTTCTACACAAATGGATCTTCTGAGATTACTAAAAGATAGTGGCGGTGCAAAATATGCAAATGGCGGTGCAAACTCAGGGTCTGCACACGATGGTGGCGGTGTAAATTCAGTCGTAGAACAGCTTTTAGAAATGATTAAGAAAAACCCTGGACTTAATGCGCCAAAACTTGCAATGTCAATTGGAATCAGCCTTCGCACCGCACAACGATATCTAAAAACGCTCTGTGATACATCAAAAGTTGAGTTTCGAGGCGCTGCTAAGAATGGAGGGTATTTTCTAATTAACTCCCCACGCTAAAATTACTCCACAAAACTCTTTGTAGAAACTTTTTGTTTGAGTTTTCCATCCGCATTTGGGCCTAATGATAATGCTTTTTCCCAAACTTCAACGGCGAGATCGGTACTGCCCGATTTCCAAAGAATATCGCCATAGTGTTCCATTACAGTGGCTTTGTTTTCACCCCCGATTTTAATGGCTTTTTCTATCATTGGCAGGGCTTCGCTGTACTTTTGCAACTTGAAAAGAATCCAAGCATAAGTATCTAAGTAATTGGCATCGTTTGGATTTATCTCGATGAGTTTTTTGCCCATCACCTCTGCCCTATCGAGTTTCTCGTTGCGAAGCGAAAGGTAATAACTGTAGTTGTTGAGCACATAACTATTTTTGGGATCCATCTCCAACACTTTTTCAAAAGCAGCATCAGAGCGACTGTGATTGTTCAGTTTATGATACGATTCGCCCATGTAAAGAAACATCTCCAAGTACATATAATTGGGCTCTATCACTAAATTTTTCCCCATTTCCAACGCCGAAGCAGCATTAAAATAATCGGAATTCATGTAATGACAAATTCCTTTTATATAGAACAGAAATGGCTGACTGGGGAACAATTCGATGGCCTGGTTGCAATAGATTAAAGCGGTGTCAAATTTGCGTTCGTTGGTGAGTATTTTCAACAACTCTTCCCAAATTATATACTTCGATTGGTCGTATTTCAATACTTCTATAAAAGCGATTTTTGCCTTTTCTGGTTGATTATCCAAAAGTGCATAATCCGCCCTAATCGACCAATATTTTGGATCATCAGAATGTGCTTTTCCCATTGAATCTAACAACACATTTGCTTCCGAAATAAGTTCCGGTTGTTTCTCAATCAGTTTGTAATACGATAAAAGTACGGGCATTTTTAAATCAATAGAAACCGAAGGTTCGGCGAATGCAGTTTGCAAACAATACTGACTGGAATCTTTGTTGTTCATCAGTTTATAATACTCAGCAAGCGACATGTAAGTAGCTCTATTATTGAGTGCTAATGCGATGTTGTATTGTTTTTTTGCTTTATTAAAGTTCTTAATCGCTAAATAATAATCGCCCAAAATGAGCGGATATCTGTTTTCGGCAGGAAAAGCATCGATCAGTTTTTGAATCTCGGCGGCCGCTTTTACTTCATTTTTAAGATACGACCACATCCGATGTTTTGCCATCGAAACTTCCTCCGAAATTCCTAACTGAACCTCTAACCGATCGTACGTATTGATAGCCAATTCCCATTTGTAGGTGTAAACATAATCGATGACTAAATCGTAGTAATAATCGGTATTTGATGGATTTACTTTAATCAATTCTTCTCTAATCTTGGCGGCAGGTGCATACTTTTTAGTCAATTCGTAAATCTCTGCCAAGTTAATTCTCACCCACTCATTGTCTGGACTTAATTCATAAGATTTTTTAGCATACTCTTCGGTTAAGTCGTATTTTTCGGTCAATTTATATACTTGAGAAAGTTGAAAATTAGCCGCCATATTTTTTGGATTCTTCTGAATCAATTGGTTGAATTTCACAATTGAACTTTCAAAATTGCCAATATTTTTCTCCTTCACTGCATCAATCAAAAGAGAAGTCTCTGCAACAACTTGGGCCTTCGAGTTCTCCTCTTTAGGCTTTTTTTTGAAGATAGAGCAACTTGTGCTGAAAAAAAGAATCGAAAAAATAAGCGTATATATACGAATTTGAGTATGATGCATTGTGAAAATATAATATGTAGACAAAAAAGAACAAACGAAATCTATGGGAAATTATTTCAAAATCGAATAATTAATTCTGCAAAAGCAAAGTCCACACAGATTGCTAAAAACAATAAAAAAGGGAAGTATTAATGTTTCCCAGTGTGACCAAAACCACCTTCGCCACGAACAGTTGCTGAAAGCTCTTGCACAGCTTGCCATTTAACGGTTTCGTGCTTTGCAATCACCATTTGAGCAATTCGTTCGCCATGGTTGATGGTAAATGGCTCGTTGGAAAGATTCACCAAAATCACCTTGATTTCCCCTCGATAATCGGCATCAATCGTCCCTGGCGAGTTCAGTACCGTAAGTCCGTGTTTTGCAGCCAGACCGCTGCGTGGACGAATTTGCGCTTCAAATCCTTCGGGAAGTTCAATAAAAAGTCCAGTAGCAACCATGGCTCTCTCCAATGGTTTTAAAACAATGGGTTCCATAATATTTGCTTTCAAATCCATACCCGCAGAAAAAGCAGTAGCATATTCAGGCAAATCGTTGGCAGATTGGTTCACAATCTTAATCTCTATCTCTTTATTCATCTTGTTTTGTAATTAGAACGAATGTTAATATCCAATTTTTGTGTAAAAATAGTCAATATTTTTGATGTAATTCAAATTTTAAAAATAGGTAACGGGAAAGCAGTAACGGGGTAACGGGGTGACGGGGTAACAGAGCGAAGCTCGTCTCGCTTCGCGCCAGTATCGCTGGCGCATCGTCGCTTCGCGCGTCACCCCGTTACTTCGTCACCCCGTCACCTTCCTCCATCATCGCTTCGCGCGTCACTCGTCACTCGTTACTCGTCACTTCTTCCTAAAAACCCCATATCCAATTTCTCAGATACAGGGTCTCTATTTATCTTTCAAATGAAAAAAATTACTTTCTCACTTTTTTAATAAACTCTTCCACCTCTGGCACACCACCTTGGAAAACTAAATATCCATTATACGGTTCACGTTCGGTAGTTTCGTCGTTGATTGGCGTGAGCATCATGCGATTAACCTCTTCAGGATCATTGGTTTGTCCCAACACCCAACCTAGTTTAATGTATGCAGTTTCGGGCAACATATTGGCAGCAGGAACAATACCAGCAGCCATTAAATCACGACCAGTATCATACACAAACATGTGGCAATAGCCATACATCGTTTGAACCGCCATAAACATGTGTACTCCTTTTTCGTGCGCTCGCTTGATTGCAGGATAAAGTGGTTTGTTCACGTGACCCAATCCAGTTCCAGCAATGATAATTCCTTTGTAACCATTGTCCACCAACGAATCGATAATGTCGGGTTGCATGTTTGGATAGTAATAAATAATGGCTACTTTCTCTTCAAAATATGGTTTGATGGTTACATTTCTATCTTTTCTTCTATGATTATACTCCTCTTTAATTGGAACTACCCCTTTACGAGTAACCGTTGCTGCTGGAGTATCACTCAATGTTCTAAACGTAGAACGATAGGATGAGTGCATTTTACGAACTCGTGTTCCACGATGCAAAAATCCATAATCATCCGAAGTAGGACCATACATACATACCAAAACCTCAGCAATATCTCCATGGGCAGCAGCTGTACAAGCGTGCATCAAATTTAAAGCAGCATCGGAACTTGGACGATCAGAGGATCGTTGTGAACCCACTAAAATAATTGGCACTGGAGAGTTTTGAACCATAAAGGTAAGCGCAGCAGCGGTATGCGATAAAGTATCCGTTCCGTGACCGATTACGATGCCATCAATTCCATTTTCAATCTCTTTTCCAATGGCAATTGCCAATTTTTTATATTGATCTGGACCCATATTTTCGCTAAACACAGCGAACAATTTCTCAGTATCTAAGTTACAAATTTCAGCTAATTCGGGCACAGCGCCATACAATTCACCAGGAGAGAAAGCCGGAATCACAGCACCTGTTCTATAATCCAAACGAGAAGCAATGGTGCCACCGGTTCCCAAAAGCTTCACATAAGGCAAACCTTTGGTGATTGGAAACTCTTTTTCTGGAATCTTATAGTTTGCTTTTTTGTAACCAACTTCTGTCATCTTGTTAATGGTCGTAATATCAATTCCGATGTTATAACCAGTAATTACTTTCATTACAATATGTAGTTCATCGTCATTTTCTGAACGAGGCAAAACAGTCCCTTCAAATGTACCGCGAATAGTTTCTACTGTTGCTTGTCCCCATACTCTAACATTAAAGCGTTTTAACATCTCTAATGCAGCACCTTTATATCCTTGAAAAATATCTTCACTCATAATAATTGACGATTTTTTAATTATGTAATTTTACTAGTTCTTCAAGCTCCTTCATCGACATATTGCCAATAGCCATTTTTTGCAATTGACCCATCACCCAACGATTTCGGCCTGCTACATTGTCTTTTTTAAATGATGATTGAGTAAATTTTTCAATTAAATAAGGAATTTTTGATGTAATATCCTCTTTGCTGGTTCGTTTGAAATTAAGGATAGACAAAATTGATTCAAAATCCATTTGTGGATGTTCAAATGCAGTTGGGAGCATCAATCGAGTAATGCCAAGATCTATCTTCTGTTGCAATAAAAAGTCTAACATCTCAGCGATGCGATCGTATTTAAAATCGCTTGCTGGTCGATAATGTCCTTCAATAAATTTCAATTCATGACCAAATAAAGTTCCTACAAACGAAGGTTCAATATCTAATGTATTAACGATGCGTTCAATTAATGGGAACAGGTTTTTCTTTAATATATACGTGTAGGTATCCTCTGGAATTCCCCATTTTTGCATTTGCTGATATCTGTAAATAATTTCGGTAGGCAAATCCTTCGACAGCGTATCAATGTATTCGTTAGCTAAAGGAATGGGAGCAGAATCGGTATCTGGATACATCCGATCGGCACCTGGCAATACGCGTTCGAAAATGGTTGTTCCGTTTTCAAACGATTTACGTGTCTCCTCAGGAACTCCAACAAATGCCATTTGGCAACGCTCTTCAATCGTCTCTAATGCGGTTGCAATATCTTCATCGTTTGCCCAGAAGAGCAAAATTGCATCGGTTTCTTTTGCATCCATTTTTCGAGAAATACGTTCCCACTCTTCGAATGAAAATACAGGATAAATCTCTTCTGAGTGTAATAAATTAGGCTTTTCGATGCAAGCAATTACCTTTAATCGATCCGAAATTTCGTCGGCAAACATTTTTTCTGGTTGGGTAAAGTGTGACAAAATTCCTTGGAAATTGGGCAACTTCACCAATATTATTTTCTGATTTAGCTTTTCAGTATCCAACAACGGTTTGTACTTGGTATCGAGCAACGATAGATCAACAATCTCGTGTTCAATTTTCCACGACTCTTGATCTGCAATTGCATCCGCAAGTTTAGCGCAAATTTGCAACAGTGCCCACTGACGGTAACACTCTATGTGTGTAAGATCTGGAATCCATTTGGTGTGAGATACTCCTTTAATTTCGACCCTAGAACCACCTCTGCAACTCACATTTACATCCTGACGACCCGCACCAAGTCCTGTGCGAACCAATCCAGTGCTACGATTCAGAAAACGAATGTAATTGCATGCTTCCATCACCTCATCGGGATTCACCATATCCGGATACGTAACCGTTTCTATCAATGGCATTCCCAATCGGTCGGTGCGATATATTCTCTCGTGACCAATATCGGAGACTTCTCTGCAAGAATCCTCTTCGATGCTCAATTGAATCAAACGTACTGTTTTGTTTTTTAATGGAATAGATCCTTCAACGCCAAGAATGGCAGTCCGTTGAAATCCAGTAGGAATACTTCCATCTAAATATTGTTTACGAGTAATATGAACTTCTCCAACGATGTTGAATTTACTAAGCAATGTAATTTTCAAAGCCCGTTCGAGTGCTTGTCTATTAATTGGAAACGGAGGAGTATCGTCCACTTCATAAGTACAAGCAGTCTTGTTTTTGATTCGATAAGTGATGTTTTTTCTAGTTCTAAACTCCATCAAAGCGGTTCCATCATATCCACCAAGTTCGCTCAGCGTTGGACGCATGTGTCGAATAATCTCAGCATCGTAATCGTCTGCTTTTTGAAATATGCCAGCCGGACAGTTGCAAAACAACTTCTTATCCGTAAGTACTTGTTGGTGAACTTCCAACCCTGACATAAAACCAATTGCATCATAATGGCTCTGAGTGGCCTTTTTACGAGGAACATAACCAACCTGCTTCTTCGTCTGGTTGTAGTTTTCTAATGGATCAAATCGCTTTTTCATCTGTTTTCCGTTGATGTTATATGTTAATTGCTTAGTAAAGACCAAAAGTAGTAAAATAATTGTCTAATTTTCAAAAAATATTATTTTTTTTCAACAAGTACATAGTATCTATCTATTTGACGTATTTTCAAAAAATAAATTCCAATTCTTTTTCAAAACAAAGTTATAGCAATTCTATATGGTAACACTTATCTTCGTTCTTAAATTTATCAATCTTAATGCAATCAAAATTTCAGTAAATTTGCCAGATGAATTATCAAGAAATATCAAAAAATCTATTTAACTGGTATTCCAGCAACCAGCGAGAATTGCCTTGGAGAAAAACCAAGGACGCTTATACAATTTGGGTTTCGGAAATCATCATGCAGCAGACTAGAATTGCGCAAGGAACTCCCTATTTTTTAAGATTCATAGAACGTTTTCCAACCGTTGAAGCACTTGCAAAGTCATCCATCGAAGATGTGCTTTTAATTTGGCAAGGACTAGGATACTACTCCAGAGGGAGAAACATGCATCACGCAGCGCAAGAGGTGATGGAAAAACACAACGGTCTATTTCCAACGGTCTATTCCGAATTAATTTCGCTAAAAGGAGTTGGAAAATACACCGCCGCCGCAATATCGTCCATTTCTGCCTCCGAAAAAAAAGCCGTTGTGGATGGAAACGTAATTCGATGGATTGCTCGAATGGACAATATCACAGAACTTGTAGATTCTAACGCCACGCTAAAAATAATTGAAAATCACGCCGCCAACATCATCCATTTTCACGATGCAGGCATTCTAAATCAAGCAATGATGGAGTTTGGGTCGTTGGTTTGTACGCCAAATAGTCCCGATTGTAATGCATGTATATTTCACGAAACTTGTGGCGCATTTAAAGCGAAAAACCAAGAGATAATTCCAAATAAAAAAGCGAAAAGCCCTATTACTAAACGAATATTCAACTACTTTTTTATCGTGGATTCCAATCATCATTTTATCATTTATCAGCGAACTGAAAATGATATTTGGAAAGGATTATTTGAATTACCAATGGTTGAAGGGGAAGATACCTCTCATTTTTTATTCGAACAGATGAGGAATAAGGATGAGGCGACAACGATAAAGATGAAAAAACACATTTTGAGTCATCAGCAAATAGATGCTAATATTAAAATAGCAAATGTAAGCAATTTGGAGTTGTCACAAATTGCAACAAAAATAAATGGACAAATAATATCTTTTGAAGAGATTAGTCAATTCCCATTTTCTAAATTAATGCAACAATTTTTTTTGTTAATTTCAAAATCAATCGTAAAAGGATAGCATAGTTTTTATTATCTTTGATGAAAAATATAAATATATTATGGCAGGATTAAATAGAGTAATGTTGATTGGAAATTTGGGAAGAGATCCCGAAACCACAGTGTATGAGAACAATGTAAAAAGAGTAACTTTTACGATTGCAACCTCGGAAACATACAAAGATAAAGCTGGCAACAAAGTAACTCAAACCGAGTGGCACAACATTGTTTGCTGGAGAGGACTTGCAGATGTTGCTTCTCAATATTTAAAAAAAGGGATGCAAGTATACATCGAAGGAAAAATTCGCACACACTCGTGGGAAGATAATGGCGTTAAAAAATATGCAACAGATATTACTGCTGATACATTCCAAATGTTAGGCGCAAGAGCTGGAAACGAAGGTTCTTCGGAAGCACAAGCTCCGTCATATTCGAGCAATGATCAACAATCAGCTCCAACTTCCGCTCCCTCCGCAGCTCCACAATCTTCCGCACCCGCAGTAGAAGCAGCAGCTGACGATTTACCATTCTAAAAAAACAAAACCAATTCAACAGCAATTGGTCACTAAATATTCAAAATCTCAAAAGAGAACCCATCGGTTTTTCTTTTGAGATTTTTTTTTAGCAATAATTTAGTTGGGTTTAACCCTCGATTTCGCTTATAATTAGGCTTCCCAAGTATTATTTTCCTGCAAAATCGGGGTTTAGTGTTTTTTTGAAAGTTTTAGTCGTTTATGAACATTGCTATCTCGACCGACCTTGTTTAATCAAACTTTTTCAGTAGAGATTTTTGAAAAAATATCTATCTGAATTAGTTGGATTAAACCCTCGATCCGAATTTCGGGGTCAAAAAAGCGTTAAGAACCGAGTCCCACTTTTTGGGACGAGCTCAATACGACCGATTAATAATAAAATATTCTCGTATTAAAAACAGATAATTTTGAGGTTAAGACGAGGCGGGTGCGATGAAGAAAATAGACGCCAGACATCAAAATCCGTCTTGTGAACAAAATTGCTTCCGTAAATTATATAGTGCCGTTTCTGCTTCGGTGTTTATCTTTAAAAATGAATTTATAACAACAGAACCGAGCATTTAGCATTCTAATTTATAAAACTTTGAAGGTTTTATAAATAGAATTGCTACAACTTGGCTCGTTCAGCAAAATTATCTGTTTTTTAGCTTTTTTGGCGAAGTCTTGTCCCGATAGCTATCGGGATTTTGAATACTTTTGTTCGTGGAATTATTTATTATACAAGCAACTCACGCTTTCGCTTCGCTCAGGTGTATCAAGACAAAAGTATTAATCAAAAATAAGCTCTTCGAAGCAAGGTGGTTTTAGTTTTTGACAAAATTTTTTCTTACTACATGACAAAAAATCACACACGTCTGATAATCAACGATATGTGTTAATAACTTGGTGATAACTTTTCGTCAAAAAAGATTATAATAAACTGATATTCAGTATCTTAGATGAAAAATCACTACATCTAACACCAAGACACATGAATACCAGTATTGATTACAAAAATAGCAATTTAATTGATAGTTTGACCTCTTTTTTTGGATAAGAGATGAATTTTGCCAGAATTAAGTTTTTAAGTTTGTTCGTTATTGCTCTTTGCAAAGTCCAATCCGTTTGCTTTGAAAAGCTTGCCACGGGCTTTGATTGCAAAGCAAATAAATCGTCTTCATTAAGAAGAATCCAGCGATTTATGGCATCTTATGTTTTAGATGTTGATTTGATTTC
>JBBRGJ010000096.1:0-12594 GCA_038240835.1 Bacteroidales bacterium
TTCCCGAAAAAATCGTCCGCAAGTTGGCGGATCATTTTTTTCGTGGATGCTCGAAAAAACACCAAATTGCAATCAATTATTAAAAACTCATCAAGAAATGCAATTTGTTTTTTTTCGGCACCCACGCGCAGATGATTGAGCGTTTTTTGAAGTTTTAGGGCTACGCAGTGATAAGCTACGCAGGTTTTTTTCTTTTTTGATTTGTGTTTTCAAGTCCCGTCAGGGACGTAATGTCGGTAAAAAAAAAGAGATCTAAAATTACACATAAGTGCCGTAGGCGATGCAGTGAGCCCTCCAGTGGAGGATGGATTTGTCGAACTGTACGAAACCTATTTACTAAAAAAGGAAAACTATTTTACTTCGTAGATTATATTTAGATTAATACTTTTGGCTTGACATCCCGCATTGCGGGATAAACTCCAGTATTCAAAATCCCGATAGTAATCGGGACAAGAAGGAGCGAATGCATGTTTTTTGGAAATCTTTGTCTACCTAGCCTGCTGGTAGATAAATGATTTCTGAACTTTTAGAGCTACGCCATGATGGCTTCGCAGTTTTCTCTGTTTCAGAAAAAATGAGTAACTTTGGGCTTTAAAATAGGAATTATGAAATCGATTAGATACAACATCCATATAATTAAAGTCATCACGTTTGGGATTCTATTATTTACCTCTCTTTCACTGGTAAGTGGTCAGAACCATAAGAAAAAAACCAAGCATAAAAAACCAGTTGCAAAATCTCATGCTGTCAAAAAGAAGGTGGTTTCTAAACCCAAACTTTTTAATTGGAATACGCTCGAAAACGGTCTATATTACACCCAAATTCAAGCTCCCAGGATGACAAAAATTGGAGATTATAAAATTGATGTTTTAAAAGTAGATCCAAAAGTATTTGATTTTGAGCTCAATAGTTATGTAATGCACGATACCATCGAATTAACAGCCCCAGAATGGAGCGAAAAATTTGGTTATTTGGCCGTTATCAATGCTGGAATGTACAGTTATAGCAATCCGCTTTTGCCAGTGGGTTACATGAAATCGAAACACAATTTAGTCAACCCAAAAATCAAAAGTAGTTACAATGCGGCGTTTGTCTTTGGCGGATTAAACGATATCGCAAAAGTTACCGATTTAGAGAACTTGGACGATTCGTTATTGTATGATGAGTATCCATCGGCACTTCAGTCCATACGAATGATCAATAAAAAAGGAGAACCCGTGACGTGGCTCTCCCGAAAATACATGCGTTGCAGCATGGGCATCATCGGGCAGGACAAAGATGGGTTTATCTACCTAATCTTCATTCGCTCACCATTAAAACCCAACGAAATGTCCATTTTTCTGAGCAAACAACCTTTAAATCTTGTGGGACTGATGTATTTAGAAGGCGGACCCGAGACCTCTTATGTCATCAATCATCCAAATTTAAAAGTAGAAAAAATGGGCTGTTACGTCTCGCGCACATGGCCACGCAACAATTGCACGGAGTTGCGTAAGATTCCTCAGGTGATTGGGGTGAAAAGAAAAATAGCTAGCAAATAGACAATCAAGAGGTTATAACACCTTGGAAAGTTGTTGATTTTTTGTACTTTTGCTTTTTTAAAATAGACAAAGTGGGAAAATACAAAAACATTGAAAAGAGAATTGATCTATTTCTTCTATTTCTAACATTTTTAGCGCTTACAATCACCCCTTCATTCAAGATAGGATCCATCTATTTTGGCGTTGAAGAGTTACTTCTTCCCTTCCTATTTTTCAGAATCGTACAATCAAAACTCTATTTTTTTGATAAATACATTTATCTGCTGCTGTTTTTTTGTGCTTATATTTTATTCACCATTGCTTTAAATGGTCGATTATGGTCGCTGCGTGACTATTTTGAAATTTACAAAGAAGGAAAATACCTTCTAATTGTAATATTTGCACGACATGCATTTGCCTCTAATTTCGATAATTTTTACAAACTGGTTAAATACACCTTTTTAGGATTATTTGTCCTAAACATTGCTCACTATTTTAATATTTTGAATTTCAATGAGATTGTAGAACCATTTTACGCTACTTCAGACATACATCTAACTACGTTTGGCCTCGACTCATTGGGGAATCCAGCAGTTAGAAGAATGTTAGGAACTATGGGAAATCCCAATGAAAATGCCATACTATTTCTATTCTTTTTCACCTACTTTCTATCCAAAAGAGTCGATTACAAAAAGCGCATCGAGCAAATATTTATCTATCTTTCGTTCCTCTGCATCCTGCTTACACAATCACGGACGGGGTTTATATCGGGGGTATTTGTCTATCTTTTCATGACAATTTTCACCAAACAAAAGCTCAAAACAGTGCTCTATGATGTATTATTCTTTATCGCTGCTTTTGGGGTCGCTTTTTCATTCAACACGTTGGCACTAAGCTACTTTGCAAACACGTCTGCCAACTTAGGTCAAAACAGCTCGGTAACTGGTCGCTTGGAAGTTTGGAAACAGTTATTCAAAATGATCATCGAAAAACCACTTTTCGGTTATGGTCCAAACAAAGACTACTTTTACGACAACAATTTATATGCAGAAAGTGAGTACGTATTGTTAACATGGAGATACGGAATAATTGGACTTTTAATTCACATCGGAATCCTTCTTTTACCCTTGTACAAAACACTTTCGCACTCAAAATTGCACACATTTTACATCCTTTTTCTTGGAGTAATCGTAATCAATTCCATTACCAACTGTCCATTGTCAAATCCTCGGATTCTGTTGTTATACGCCCTTTGTATTGGGTATTATTATGCCAAAATTGATGAATCAAAACGATTAAAGGATGTTTAAAGAGGCATTAAAAAATAGATTTCTGGCAAACATCGTGACACTAATGAGTGGAACCGTTATAGCGCAAGCCATGCCCATTCTGTTATCGCCATGGATATCCCGAATCTATTCGCCCAAAGATTTTGCAACCCTTGCACTCATCCTGCCCGTAATATCCATTGGTGCGCTGCTTTCTACATTTAGATTAGACGTTGCCATTGTGATTCCAAAAGAAGATAGCGAAGCTAAAAACCTGATGGTTAGTGCGTTTCTAATAAATATTTTCACCACACTTCTCACGCTAATCATCGTGGGAGTGATTTTGATTTTTGGATATTCAGCACTGTTGTTTCCAACATTAAACCCATACTTACTTTGGACAATTCCCGTTGGAATATTTGCAATAGGCACTTACCAAATATTAAATTTCTGGTCGACCCGTGCTAAAACATATCGCAACAATGCTATTTCTAAAATTATCCAATCTACAAGCACATTGGTAATCAGCATTGTAATTGGGTATCTAATCATCGGTCCCGAAGGATTGGTGATTGGATTTGTGTCTGGATTTGTGTTTGGATCTTTGATCCTGATGTACCGATTGAGGGGAGTTATTCAGCGAGAAATTTTCACCTCATTCCAAAAAGAGACATTTTTCAAAATAACAAAAAAATACCGCAACTTCCTTGTAATAAACACACCTCATGCGGTATTAGACATCATTGTAGATCAAGGCATTATCTATTTGATGAAGATTTATTTCACCGAAAAAGTTCTTGGCGGTTTTGCTTTTGCTTACCGATATACCCGAGCTCCATTATCAATCATTACTTCGTCGATTTATCAGGTGTTTTACGAACAAGCTTCCAAAATGGCTGCCGAGGAAAATGATATTCGTCCTTTGATGTTCAAAATTCAGAAAAATCTGTTTTTGGCTGGAATTGTCCCATTTATCTTGATTTTTGCATTCACTCCGCAGCTGTTTGCCTTTGTCTTTTCGGAAGAGTATCGGCAAGCAGGAGAAATTGCTCGCTATCTAATGCCTTGGATTTTTATGAACTTCTTGGTCTCTCCTATCTCGGCGATTACACTCATTTTCAACAAACAAAAACAAGCGTTATACATCACCATTATTGATTTCTCTGCGAGGATTTTAGCCATTGTTTTGGGAGGTTTGTTCTTCACTTATGCCTTTAGTTTCATTTTAATATCCATTTTTTGCACAATTATCCTTATTTTTGCTACAATTTGGTACTATAACATTGCCAAACCGGGATTACATAAAAGTTATTAATAACATTTCCTATGACAATAAGAATCATTGAATCAATCACATATCGGATTTCTCGTTTTCTGTTTCGCTTCACCAAACCGCGGATGCTTGGCAAACGCAGGAATTTTCAAGGAAAAGTAATACACAATACATCCATAGGCAATACTACCTTTATAGATATACCTAAAAATCTGACAATCAACAACAATACATACATTGGACACCATAACTTTATCGAAGCTAGCAATGGAATTAGTATTGGAGAAGGTTGTCAAATTACCGACTTTGTGAGTTTAACCACTCATTCGAGCCATCTTTCAATCAGATTGTATGGAAGCCAATTTAGCAGTCACACCGATCATATCGGATATGTTAAAGGAAAAATTGACATTGGAAAATACACCTTCATCGGTCCTCACACTGTGATAATGCCCAGTACAACCATTGGAAAAGGGTGCATAATATCTGCATACAGTTACGTAACAGGCAATTTTCCCGATTTTTCAATCATCTCGGGCAATCCTGCAATAGTAGTGGGTGATACCCGAAAATTAGACAAAAGATATTTAGATCGAAATCCATTTCTTGAAGAGTTCTACAACGATTGGTGTAATTTATAACTCAAAATCATGAAAAAGTTATTAATCATTAGTTCAAATTCCATTCATGTATTTAATTACATCAATCTGGTACGTGATTATTTTGATGATATTCATCTGATTACAAATACAGTAGAAGATAAATTCGATTACGGAGAAATCAAAATATCATACACCGAATTTTCGTTTCGCAAACCGTTAGACTTTTATAAAAGCATTGGTTTTGTCAAACAAATCATCAAAAACGAAAATCCAACAGTAATTCATGTCCATCAGTTGGGAACCCATGCGTTTTTGACCTTAATGGCCAATAAAAAAACCAATATTCCCTCGGTTTACACTGCTTGGGGAAGTGATGTTTTGCAAAATCCAGAGACAGGTTACTTTTATAAAAAAACGCTTACTTATATCCTTCGCCATGCGAAATATTTCACCTCCGATTCCACCTTTATGGCAGAAGTGATGAATAAAATTGCCGGCAAAAAACTCAACACACTGATTGCTAACTTCGGAATCAACATTGACAATACCGAAGGAATCGAGAAACAAAACATCTTTTATTCCAACAGGCAATTGAAAAGTTTGTATCGAATAGACAAAATTATTGAAGGCTTTGCCCGATTTGTCAACGAGGAAAACCCAACAGATTGGAAATTAATTATTGGCGCCGAAGGCGAAGATAAACAGGCCTTGATAGAGTTAGCAGAGAAACTAAACATCCAAAAACAAGTTGAATTTGTGGGTTGGCTCGAAAAAGAGCAGAACTCGCACTACTACAACATTGCCAAATATTACATTTCAATTCCCGAATCCGACGCCACGTCCATCAGCCTATTAGAAGCCATGGCCGCAGGGTGTGTTCCTATTTTATCTAATTTGCCCGCAAACAGAGAGTGGGTAGACGACGGGATAAATGGAATCATCGTCAGCGATCTCAGTCAAAATTACATCAAAAAAGCATTCACTGTGGATTACAAAACCGCGACAGAAATCAATAAAAAAATCATTGCAGAACACGGCACCAAAGAGGCCAACAGAAAAAAATTCATCCATTTGTACGAACAAATAATCACCCAAACGATATGATTAAAGTTTGTCACATATCAACCGTTCACAACGCCCTGGATGATCGAATTTTCCACAAAGAGTGCGTGTCGCTCGTAAAAGCGGGATTTGATGTCACTTTGGTTGTAAAACATCCTCAAAACGAAGTGGTTGATGGAGTGAATATTTGTGCTCTTCCGGAGAAGAATAGTAGAAGTTATCGTCTGTTATCTCAATTTACAGCACTTTCTAAAGCCGTTAAAATAAAAGCCAAAATATATCATTTTCACGATCCAGAGCTTATGTTTATTGGTCTAGCGCTTCGATTGTTGGGGAAAAAAGTGATTTATGATGTACACGAAGACATTGTAAAGCAAGTTTATTACAAAAAATGGATTAAATATATTTTTGTCAGAGCCACTTTATCCAAGATGATCAAATATGCAGAGAAATTTTGCACACTTTTTTTCTCAAATATAGTAGTAGTTACAGACGATATTGCCATTAAATTTCCATCCCATAAAACGGTATTGATTAGAAACTTTCCTATTGTGGGACTCATTGACAAACAACCCATTAACAACACCAAATCCGAAGACACAACGCGACTGATATATGCTGGCGGACTCACAGAAGTGAGGGGAATTAAAGAGATTATTGCTGCGTTGCAATTCATAAACCAGGAGGTTGAATTATTACTTTTAGGTCCATGGGAATCGGAAGAATACCTGCAAGAGTGCAAAAACATCAGCTCTTGGAATAAAGTTAAATACATTGGAAAGCTGAATTTAGAAGAAGTTTATCCCTACATAAAATCATCGGATATTGGATTATCGTTGCTTTATCCAGCCAAAAACTACCTGACCAGTCTCCCCGTAAAAGCATTTGAGTACATGGCGTGCGGAAAACCAATGATTATGTCTAACTTTGATTATTGGAAAGAAATTTTTGGCGATGTAGCCCTGTTCTGCGATCCAATGGATCCTAAAGCGATTGCAGATTGCATTCAACAACTGATCAGCCAGAAAGAAGATGCTGACAAAATGGGCAAAATGGGACGGGAACTGATTCTGGAAAAATTCTCGTGGGAAGCTGAAAGTCTGAGATTAATAGCGATGTACAATCAATTATTAAAGAAAGAAATGTAATGGCACATGAGATAAAACATATTGACAAACAGACATATACCAACTTTTGCGCATCTACTGATCATATTTTTAACAGCAAAAGTTGGATGGATCTTTTCTCCACTCAACTCATTTTTTGTGGAATTTATGATAAAAATCGACTTGTTGCAGTTTTCTACTACTTTTCCGATAAATATATAGGAATTCCCTATTACCACTGTCCTCCATATACACCCTACAACGGTTTTTATTCAAACATTCAGACCAAGAACTTTGCAAGTCAGCAGGGAGAAATGAAACGAATAATGGGAGCCATCGCTACTTATTTTGATAAACTCTCTTCAAAATCGATCATCAAAATTGCATTTCCACCCGAATGCATCGACATGCAACCTTTTGTGTGGCAAAAATTCAAAGTCGTTCCAAATTACACCTATCGCATATCGCTGACTCAAACCTTGGATGAAATTTCTGCAAAAATGACCACAGAGCGGAGAAACGACATCAAGAAAGCAACAAAAGACGGCGTAGAAATTCGAAAATGCACCGATTACAACATTGCAAAATCATTGGTGGAAAAAACCTTCGACCGAAAATCGATGAGTGTGAATCAATATTTCCTTCAAAAAATCCTTTTTGAGTTTGCCACCGACGAAAACAGCTTTGCATTTGTCTCCTACTTGAATGAAGAACCCATTGCAACGGTTTTTTGCATTTTCGACAACCAAGCGGCCTACTATTTATTGGGAGGATACGACAACCAGAAAAAACATTCGGGCGCTGGAGCATTGGCATTGTGGAGCGCTATTCAACATAGCAAAACACTAAACTTGGAGACATTTGATTTTGAAGGTTCCATGATTGTTGCCGTAGAAAAATATTTTAGAGGTTTTGGCGGTGACATCACCCCTTATTTTGTAATAAACAAAGCAAACATAATTTTAGAATTAGGATTGAAATTTATGAAGAGAGAGCTTTATTAGGAGTAATGGTGATTTCGACAAGCTCAATCACCGGTTGTCAAAATCACCGATTTATAAAATAAAACTGAAAAATAACCAGAGATGAAAGGATACATGTACATACTAGAATGTAGTGATACAACTTATTATGTGGGGAGTACAAAAAACCTTAAATTACGATTATCTCAACACCAAACGGGTGAAGGGGCAATTTACACAAAAACAAGATTACCTGTAAAACTTGTTTATTTTGAAGAATTTAATCGAATAGATACAGCATTTTACAGAGAAAAACAAGTGCAAGGCTGGAGTAGAAAAAAGAGAGAAGCATTAATATATGGAGATTATGAAAAGCTCCCAGAGTTGGCAAGAAATCACACCGGGATTTCGACAGGCTCAATCACCGGTGGGGGATCACTCGTGAGGAAAAGGCTGACGAGGAAACCCATGGTGATTGAGCTTAGTAAGACACCAGTATTAAGAACATAGTGGTTGAGCCACGTCGAAACCACTGCACGTAAAAAACTCGATGATTGAGGCAGTATCAATCACCAAAAGTAAAAACCCACGGTGGTTGAGCCCGTCGAAACCACCGTTTAATGAATATGAATATGAAAATAATAATTTCACACGATGTTGACCATTTGCATGTCAGCGAACATTTCAGCGATTTAATCATTCCCAAATTCATTGTCAGGGCAAAGATTGAATTCTTAATTGGCAAAATATCTTTGGGTGAATTATTTTCACGTATGGGTGAATTGTTCGGCAATAAATGGAATAGAATAGAAGATATTATTGCATTCAACAAGCAACATCAGATTCCAGCTACTTTTTTTGTTGGCGTAAACAATGGTTTGGGATTAAATTACCCACTTCACAAGGCAGAAATTGCCATAAAACTGATTCAGTCGCATGGTTGCGAAGTGGGAGTTCATGGTATTTCCTTCGACAACCAAGTAGATGTTCAAAAGGAATTTGATACTTTTGCTAAAATTATTGGGCACAAGGAATTTGGAATCAGAATGCACTACTTGCGCAACAATTCAAACACACTAAATTACTTATCCGAAGCGGGATACGTTTTTGACGCAACTCTTCCCGAACAAAAATCAGCATACCCAATTGCCAATTTCACCGAATTTCCAGTGCATATTATGGATGGATGGATGATGAATGGACAAAAAGCATGGCAGAAAAACAATTTGACACAAGCCTTGGACGAATCCAAACGATTAATTGACGAGGGAATTAAAAACAACATCGACTATTTCTCTATCTTGTTTCACGATCGTTATTTTAGCAATGGATTCAGAACTTGGAAAGAGTGGTATATTCAGTTAATGGAGTATCTTATTCAAAATAAATTTGAATTTGTAGATTACAAAAAGGCGTTAACAGAAAGGAATCTCAATAATGACTAATCAAAAAACCATCTGGATCATCAATCAATACGCAGGTTCATCCGTTCACGGGATGGAATATCGCCATTACTATTTGGCCAAAGAGTTCATTGCCAAAGGGCATAAAGTGGTAATGATTTCTGGATCTTATTCTCACTTATACAAACATCAACCCACCACTCATGGCGATTTTACGATGGAAGAAATTGAAGGAATTACCTATTGTTGGGTAAAAGTTCCAACATACGAAAAGTCCATCAGTCTCGGTCGATTTAAAAACATGATTGCTTTTGCGTGGAATTTAAAGAAACTTCCCTTGGATAATTTCCCAAAACCCGATGCCATCATCGTCTCCTCTCCTTCCCTATTCCCAATTGTGAGAGCACGCAAATGGGCAACTAAATTCGGGGCAAAATTACTTTTTGAAATTCGAGATATTTGGCCGCTAACGTTGCAAGAGCTAAGTGGTTTAAAAAAATGGCACCCGGGAAGCATACTTCTCTCTTATTTTGAAAAATATGGCTACAAAAATGCAGATAAAGTAATTTCACTTTTACCCAACGCATACTTGCATTTTGAGAAACATGGCATGGAAAGATCAAAATTCAACTATATTCCAAATGGTATTTTTATAGACAAATCAGCTCAACAAAACAGTGATTTTTCAATAAATTTGCCCGAAAACAAATTCATCATGGGATACGTTGGATCTATTGGCAAATCAAATGCGTTGGAATACTATATTGAGGCCATCAATTCACTTTCACACAGAGAAGACATCGAATTTGTCTTTATTGGAAATGGAGCCGAAAAAGCCGATCTGATGAGTAAAACTAAAAACAAAAATGTCATTTGGGTAGATTCAATTTCCAAAAGTGAAGTTCCAGCAGCGTTAGAAAAAATGGACGGTTGTTATATCGGTTGGCACAATATTAAATTGTACGAAATGGGAATTTCTGCGAATAAAATTTTCGATTACATGTATGCCGCCAAACCGATAATTCATTCCAATAATGCATCCAACGATTTGATAAAAATAGCCGCTTGCGGTCTATCTGTAGCCCCCGAAAATCCACAAGCCATTGCGGATGCAATAATCAAATTAGTAAACTTATCCGAAATAGAGCGAAAAGGATTGGGCGAAAATGGCAAAAAATATGTTTTAAACAATCACACATTCAGCGAATTAGCAAATAAATACCTTGATTTATTATAGTATGGAACGATATTTTGAAGACATAAAACGCTACGAGGCACTTTTCCACAAAAGAGAAGAACTTTTTTATACCATAGAGGGTATTATTTTCAAGCGTTATCAAAAAATGCTCGTTTGCGATGGGGCAATCAAAAAAGACAGTTTACTTTCTGCTAAAAACAAAAAAAAGTTACTTTCTGAGACCAATTCAATACTTATCAGGCAGACCAGTGATTTTGATTGCAATCCTTCCGAATCTGATTGGTATGCAGTGATATGTAAAGATTTTACGCCTATTGAAAAACTGAATTCCAAACAACGAAACGAGGTAAACAAGGGACTTCAACAGTGCGAAGTTCGTAAAATTTCTGCCATTGAATTGGCCAACAATGGGTACGACTGTTATTACAAAGCATTTCAAAATTACAGAAACTCATCCACCAAACCTTATGACGAAGAACAATTCAAGGAAAATATTCTGAATGGTGAAAACTTTGAAGACATTGTCCACAATTGGGGAGTTTATCACCAAGAAAAGATGATTGCTTTTGGCACAACATACATTTATGGCAATACCGAAGCTTCGTACAACTCCATCAAGTTGCACCCCGATTACCTGCATCTGTATCCAATGTATGCACTCATTTACCGCATGAATGAGTATTACCTAAAAGACCATCTGGTGGAATATGTAAATGATGGTTTTCGCTCACTTCTTCACGACACCTCTGTTCAAGATTTTCTCATCAAGAAATTTGGTTTCCGAAAAGTCTATCTAAAACTTCACATTCACTACAATCCACTTTTTGGCATTTTAATGAAACTAGCATTTCCATTTCGGAAAATTATCGCTAAATTTGATGCTCGATTCAAAGCATTGTTTGAATTGGAACGAATACACAGAAAATCAAACCGATGAAGTTCGAAATAGAATATAAACAAATACTTTCTGAAACGTTGGGAGCAAGTACCGAACAGATATTTCTCTACTGGAAGGGACGTGTGGCGCTTTATGCTCTATTAAAAGCGATGAATATCAAGTCGGGCGACGAAGTAATTCTTCCTGCTTACACGTGTGTGGTGGTTCCCAATGCCATTTTATATTTAGGCGCAACTCCGATATACGTAGACATAGATCCAATTTCCTTCAATGCCAATATCGATCGTTTGAAAGAGGCAATTACCTCAAAAACGAAAGCCATTATTTGTCAAAACACATTTGGATTGAGTTCAAATTTGGAAGAGTTGGTTGCATTGGCTCATGAACACAATCTGTTTACCATCGAAGATTGCACCCACGGTTTTGGGGGCTTGTACAATGGCAAACCCAACGGATCGTATTGTGATGCAGCATTTTACTCTACGCAGTGGAATAAACCGTTTTCAACCGGAATTGGTGGATTTGCTTTGGTGAACAACTCAAACTTATTGGCACCATTAGCAAAAGAGAATCAGCAACTGATCTCGCCATCGGCGAAACAAAAAACGATGCTGAAGATTTTATATTTTGTCAAAAAGCGCCTTTTAGTCGGTTATACCTACTGGACGTTGGTGAAATTGTATCGTTTTTTGAGCAAACACAATCTCGTAGTGGGTTCCTCATCGGGCGAAGAGATTACGTCTATCACACAACCCGAAAATTATTACCAATCGTTATCTCCAGTGCAGATGAAAGAGGGATTAAAGAACATTCAAACATTGCCAAAGATGTTGAATATTCGTAGAGATAATGCTGAAAAATACACCAAATATCTCTCTGAAAAAGGCAAAAACCACGTTCCGCATTCACTTTTCGAGAATCACTCCTTTTTGAAATATCCACTGTTGGTGAAAAATCGAGATCAAATCATTCATCTTGCCGAAAAACACAAAATAGAACTTGGAGAGTGGCTAAATAGCCCCATACACCCAATACAAGAGAAATTTGAACTTTGGAAACTCAATACAGAACTGTTTCCAAACGCAGTTTTTGCGGGAAAACACATCATCAATTTGCCCACAGATACGAATAATCCAGGACGAATAATCGATTTTTTGCAAACCATCCACGATGAAATTTTAGATTTCAATACACCAGAAATCACATGAACCCTCTAAAAAACATTTCTAGGCAAAAAATAGAGCTCTATTTAGGGTTGCTGTCGATATTTCTGATTCCAATCAACAAACATTGGGTCATCTT
>JBBRGJ010000097.1:0-12551 GCA_038240835.1 Bacteroidales bacterium
AAATCAGATTACTAAATCATGGTTATCGAGCAAAGAGTTTTGTTAAATATGGCTTAGAGTATATCGCAGTAATACTGTTAAATGCTAATTCTCAGGACAATATCGGTATTTTTAGTTTTTTGTCATGTACTTAGATAAAAAGGTTAAGTCTTTTTTTACGGGGAGACTTCGAGTCACCCCTTGAAAAACAGCAAAAAAGAGTCATCCCTTTCGAGATGACTCTTTTAGTATATTCAGTAAAAATTCAATTATTTTTGGATAATCAATTTTTGAGTTGAGTTACTATTTTCGCCTTTGATGGATACGAAATAGATTCCTGAATTAAAGTTTTCTGAAGGAATTTGAAGTGTATTAAATCCTTGAGCAGCGTTTACGATTGAAGAATAAACCACAGCGCCAAGTGAGTTAACAACAACAACAGAAACATCACTTGATTTTTGAGTGTAGAACTCAAGATCTGTATTGCTATTGGAAGGATTTGGAGATAACAACATTCCTGAAACCATATCGTTTGAAGCAACATCAGCTGAAGGTGAAAGATTAATTTCATCTATATAAGCATTGTTACCATAACCACTTGTTGCTTTGAAACGGATTAATATTTGCGATTGACCTGCATAAGAAGTTAAATCGACAGATTCTTGACGCCATTGAGTTTCAGTAGAAGGAGTAAAAGAGGAAGTGGTAACAGAAGCTGTAGCCAAAGACGCACCAGATTTTGAATATTTAGTTGACCAAGTAGCACCGCAATTTGAAGAAACTTGAACTTCAATTTTGTCAGTAGAAGTAGATTGATATTGAGCATAAGAAACTTTGAAACCTAGATTCATTGCTGAAGCCGAAGTCATATCAACAGGAGGTAGCATCAAATAATCGATAGCGTTTTTGGAAATATTATAGAAATCCATTTTAGCACAACCATTATGAGCAGTCGAACGAATCCAACCTTTGCCGTCATTACCATCATCTTTAGACCAACCAGATGGAGGGAAAGTAGCAGCGCTGAAAGTTTCAGCAACTGGATAACCACCAAAAGTAGAAACATTGTTTACTGTCATCGTTTTTTCGTTGTTAACTAAATTCAAATCAGTTCCACTATTTGGATTATCGATAACCAATTTTACAGTATGTGATCCTGAAGTTAATGTTGCATCAACATAAGTAGGCATTGAAACTTCAACAATTTCCAAACGTTCAATATTTCCAGTCCAATCATACGAAGCTTTTTCTGTACCATCAATAAACAATTTGACAGTAAATGAAGTGATCGCAGTAGTACCATAATTTTGAACAGTTACCACTGGATTCATAGTTCCACAATAGATTATGCTGGCAGGAGCAGAAACCTTGAATATACTAGCATCCAATGCATTCATCGCTAAAGCAGGACAAGCTCTAGCGCCAGCAATTAACTGAGCGGCAGTTTTTGTTCCAATTTCTGTCACCTTACGATCAGGGCAAATCAAATAAACTGTTGGGAAATAACCAATCGAATAAAGAGAGTTTACTTGACTATTGTTAGGAGCGATTGTTGGCAAAATTGGATAAGGTGATCCTGACACCCAGTTTCCTTGAGAGTTTGAGGCTCCGTTTAATTGTGCGATAGTGCCACCATCACCTTCAACATAATAAACCATCACTTCGTTGGTTCCATTAGGACCATTTGCTTCAAATAAAGTTTTTAAAGCATGTGTTCCGTGATAGCTCCAACATGGGGCACACCAAATAGCTGAAACATCCATAATCACAGCACGACCAGCATTGGTATGCTCGTAAATAGTACAGACAGTGTCGGTAAAAGCACTACCTGTTGAATTTAATTTTTTCATAGAGATGTCACTGCCATAACTACCAGAAGGTAATTGAGCAAATAAGGGCGATGCAATAGCGATCATCACTACCAGCATCATAAATTGTCTTGTTTTCTTCATAAATCCTATTTTTATTATATTTACTAAAACGATTTTGATAATGCAAATAAACAAAAAAATATAAAACAAAAACAACAATACACAAGTATAATTTCACTAACATGATAAATATCATAAATATAAAAAGGCAGAACTACTGTTCTGCCTTTTTATATTTAATGTAGAAAATTGATTAATCGTTGTATTCAGCGATAATTTTTTTCACATCTTCTGGAGAAACTCTACCATAAACTTTCTCGCCCACTAATACAACTGGAGCAAGTCCGCAAGCACCTACACAACGTAAGCTACTCAATGAGAATTTACCATCTGCTGAAGTTTGTCCATTTGCTAAGCTAAGTTGGCGTTTGAATTCATCCATTACTTTTTCAGCACCACGAACGTAGCAAGCAGTACCTAAACAAATAGATATTGGGTGTCTACCTTTTGGAGTCATTGTAAAGAATGAATAGAAAGTAACCACACCGTATACTTTAGCAACGGATACTTTTAATTCATGAGCAATAATCTCTTGAACTTCTGCAGGAAGATAACCAAAGATACCTTGAGCTTTATGAAGAACATTAATCAGTTCACTGGCTTCGTTGCGAAATGCTTTACAAACATCTTTCAACTCCTGAACTTGTTGATCTTTTAATTTAATTTTTATATGTGTCATTTTTTTAAAATCTCCTTTTGATTAATTATTTATCCAATTCTATTTCAATATCAGTTCTTCTATCAAAGTAATGAGTATGAAGTAGATGATGTGATTTTTCTCCTAAAGGTTTTCCTAAAAACTCTTCGTATAGACGAATAATTTCTGGATTTTCGTGAGATTTACGAATTGGTTTACCAGCATCTTCTCTGTAGATTGCTTCCCAACGAGCTTTAATTACATCCATGTTGCCATGATGTTGTGGCTGACCACCCCCATTGATACATCCACCAGGACAAGCCATGATTTCAATAGCATGGAAAGTAGATTTACCATCACGAACATCTTCGAGAAGTTTACGAGCATTCCCCAAACCGTGAGCAATACCTATATTAATAGGAGTACCATTGAAATCAATCGTAGCGGAACGAATACCATCTAGGCCTCTTAACGCTTCAAAGTTGATATTTTCCAATTTTTTTCCTGTAAATACTTCGTAAGCAGTACGAGAAGCAGCTTCGATCACACCACCCGTTGCGCCAAAGATTACACCAGCACCAGTAGATTCACCCATTGGAGAGTCGAAATCTTCGATTGGCATTGTGCTTAAATCTAAGTTTGCTTGGCGAATAAATGAAGCCAATTCGCGAGTAGTTATTGCTAAATCAACATCTGGATTACCGTTTACCTTAAACTCGTCGCGAGCTGATTCGTATTTCTTAGCAACGCAAGGCATTACAGAAACAACAACCATATCTTCACGTTTGATTTTAAGTTTATCAGCTAAATAAGTTTTAGCCATTGCACCAAACATTTGTTGTGGTGATTTAGCAGTAGAAGGAATATCCATCATATCTGGGAAATTGTGCTCAAAGAATTTAACCCAAGCTGGACAGCAAGAGGTCATAATTGGCAATTTCACAGTTTTATCTCCACCCATAAAGCGAGTTAAACGATCTAATAATTCAGCACCCTCTTCCCAGATAGTTAAATCCGCAGCCCAATCAGTATCAAATACATGATCAAAACCAAGTTTGCGTAAAGAAGAAGCTAACTGACCTGTAACGATAGTACCAGGTTTCATTCCAAATTCTTCGCCAATAGCTACACGAACTGCAGGAGCAACTTGAACCACTACTGTTTTTGTTGGATCTGCAATAGCGCGAATTACTTTACCAGTATTATCTACTTCGGTAAGCGCACCTACAGGGCAAACAGCCACACATTGACCGCAGAAAGTACAGGAAGATTGTTCTAATTTTTGTTCAAAAGCAGGAGCAACTACCGCTTCAAATCCACGATTGATTGCAGAAAGAGCGCCTACAGTTTGGAAATCATTACACATCATTTCGCAACGACGACACATGATACATTTGTCCACATCACGGATGATAGATGGAGAGATGTCTTTGATGTATGTCGATTTTGCTCCTTGGTAAGGAATTTCACGTACCCCAAATTTTTGTGCCAAGTCTTGAAGGTCACAACGACCATTTTTTGGACAAATTAAGCAATCAAAAGGGTGATCGGACAACATTAGTTCCAATACAGTTCTTCTTGCATTGATGACTCTCATCGTATGTGTATGAACCACCATACCTGGCATACAATCAGTAGCACAAGCAGGTGCTAAGTTCTTGCGACCTTCTACTTCAACCACACAAATACGGCATCCGCCAGGTTTGTTTTGAATTTTAAGGTCTTCAAGTTCAAAGAAACACATTGTAGGAATATCTACCCCAATTTGGCGAGCAGCTTTCAGAATCGTTGTTCCTTTTGCTACTTCAATTTCTTTATTATCTATTATTAATTTGATAAGTTCCATATTCTATATTACTCCTTCTGATTATTTAATTAAAATAGCATTAAACTTACACTTTTCATAGCAAGCGCCACATTTTATACAAATATCTTGGCGAATGAAGTGAATCTGTTTACGCTCTCCTTCGATGGCGTTGACAGGACAATTACGAGCGCAAGCTGTACAACCTACACAATTTTCAGGAACAACCTCAAAACTAATAAGATCGCGACATTGACCTGCAGGACATTTTTTATCAATTATGTGAGCTACATACTCATCCCAGAAATTAGTAATGGTCGAAAGAACTGGATTTGGAGAAGTTTGACCTAATCCACAAAGAGCAGTTTCTTTAATTACATTACTTAAATTCTTAAGGATTTCTAAATCTTCCATGGTACCGTTACCTTTGGTGATTTTGTCTAAAATTTCGTATAAACGTTTGTTCCCAACACGGCAAGGAGTACATTTTCCACATGATTCTTCAACGGTAAATTCTAAGTAGAATTTAGCGATAGAAACCATACAGTCATCTTCGTCCATTACAATCATACCACCAGAGCCCATCATAGAACCAGCTGCGATAAGGTTATCATAATCAATTGGAGTATCAAGATGCGCTTCTGTTAAGCAACCTCCTGAAGGTCCACCCGTTTGAACTGCTTTGAATTTTTTACCATCTTTGATTCCACCACCAATTTCGAAAATAATTTCGCGAAGGGTGATTCCCATAGGTACTTCAATTAAACCAACGTTGTTGATTTTTCCTGCCAATGCAAATACTTTAGTTCCTTTTGATTTTTCACTTCCAATAGAAGAGAACCATTCAGCACCTTTATTAATGATTACAGGAATGTTAGCATAAGTCTCTACATTGTTCACGTTAGTAGGCATACCATTGTAACCACTTTCCGCTGGGAATGGTGGTTTGAAAGTAGGTTCGCCACGTTGTCCCTCCATCGAGTGAATCAATGCAGTTTCTTCACCGCAAACAAATGCACCAGCTCCAAAACGCATCTCGATATCAAAATCGAAACCAGAACTTAAAATATCTTTACCCAATAAACCAAGTTCTTGAGCTTGAGTAATTGCAATTCTTAAACGCTCAATAGCCAATGGATATTCAGCACGAATATAAACAACACCAATGGTTGCACCAATGCAAAATCCATTAATAGTCATTGCTTCAATAATTGAGTGAGGATCGCCCTCCAAAATTGAACGGTCCATAAATGCACCAGGATCGCCCTCATCTGCATTACAAACTACATATTTTTGAACTCCTTTATTATTTGCAGCAAATTCCCATTTCAAACCAGTTGGGAAACCACCACCACCTCGTCCGCGAAGACCAGATTTTTTGATGATATCAATTGTTTGTTGAGGATTGTTAGCCGATAATACAGAAGCAAGTGCCTGATATCCATCACGAGAGATGTACTCATTAATATCTTCTGGATTGATAAATCCACAGTTACGCAATGCGATACGAATTTGTTTTTTATAGAAACCCATATGTTTAGAGTCAGCAATGTGCTCTTTATTTTCTGGATCTGTATAAAGTAAACGATTTACTTTTCTACCTTTAACCAAATGTTCCTCAACGATTTCTTGACAATCTTGAGGGGTTACTTGAGTATAAAAAGTATTGTCGGGCATCATTTTTACGATGGGCCCTTTTTCACAGAAACCGAAACATCCGGTTAAAACCACTTGGACATCATTTTCCAAGCCTTTTTCTTCGATAATTCTGTTAAATTCAGATTTAATTTCATCACTTTGTGAGGCTTTACATCCTGTGCCCCCGCAAATTAAAATGTGATATTTGTACTGTGCCATTCGATAGTCTCCTTTTTCTTATTTGTTATCGATCGATTGATAATTTACAGGAATAATACCTTCTACTAACTCATTGTTTACAACATATTTGCTGATAATTTCTAAAGCTTTTTTGTTGTCTACATAGCCAAAAGTTATTGGTTCTTGACCCGGTTTGGTTATTTCAATTGTAGGTTCAGCATAGCAATAACCCATGCAACCTGTTTGAGTAACCACAGCGTCGATGCTGCGTTTTTCAAACTCTTCAATCATCACTTCCATTACTTCTTTAGCTCCTGAAGCAATTCCACAAGTAGCCATAGCTACTCTTACCTGAATCATAGATTCCGCATTGTTTGCTCTTTCTCTGAGATCAATTTTGGCTTTCACGTTGTTTTGGATGTTTTTAAGATCCGCCAATGATTTGATTTTTTCCATAGAATTTGTTTGTTGTTTATATGTACTATATTTTTAATTTGATCAGTTTTTCTGAATCTCTTTCAAATTTTCAATAATCATCTCTTTTAAATACTTTATTATTTCAAGATTCGAAATTGGAACGCCCTCTAATACCTCTTTTATTTCGCGCGTATCAAAGGTGTATCCTTCGTGATTGTATGTATGTGTATAGACGAAGTCAAGTTCTGGATTTGCAGATGCTGTAAGAACGATAGTGCCCGCAATGTCTCCCAAAGGTTGTCTATCCAAGCTCGAATGCTTGAAAATAGCTTTTAACTCGGTGCCTTTGCCCAGCTCTGAAGTAATAACAAAAGAACCGCCTGTCAACTCAGCATGTAGTTTTAACAGCGGAATCCCCATACCCACTTTTCGAGTAGTTCGAGAAGTACAATATGGATCTGTTACAGTTGCTAACATTTCTGGACTCATCCCTTTACCATTATCTTTAATCACTATTTCAAAAATATCTTTTTCTATATCCTCTTGAATCTCAATATATATCAACGATGCTTTCGCAACTATCGAGTTTTGAACTATATCCATGATATGCATTGATAAATTATTCATTGCAAAGGTCTTGATTTTTTTTCTATTTATACTAATTAATCTGTTAATTCCGCTCTAAAAAGGACTATTTAAAATGAATCTATCTTGCTGATTATGAAGAGCCAATTTCATCTCTTGCAAATTCCTATTTTTAATATTAAAAAGGGTATAAGCAGTTCCAATTTGTTCCAAAAAATGAGCATCTGAATTCTGAACAAAAGTATAGTTTTTCAAATAACTGTTTTTGTTCACATACTCTTCTTTTGTGGTCCGATGTGATAATTCTACCGCATCTACTTTCAAATCGAACGGCAAAAAACCAAGCTGTTGCACGATGCTAAATTTGAACTTATCAATATGAGCCGGAATAAAAAGGCCATTCAACTCATGAACTTTCGCTTCTATCTGATCTACCGTTTGATCTAATGCCGAAATCAGCAACCGCTCCTCTTCAAAGACAATGTCATTATTTTCGTCCACAGCCACCTGGTAGCCAAACTTTTTCACATCATTCATAATATTTGGAAGATGCTGATCCAAATACTCCTGAAACCGATCTATATCGTCATCCTCTTCAAAAATTGCCAACACATGGGCTTCCTCTTTCGTGGTAACCTCTGCGCCACAAAACACTTTTAGCCCTTGCGCAGCGCCTAGTTTTCGAATCACTTTGGCCTGACGAGTTGAGTTGTGATCTGTAATGGCAATGATGTCCAATTTTTGCGCTAAAGCTCTTTGCACAATAGCATCAGGACTCATCTCCAAGTCACCACAAGGAGACAACACCGTATGTATATGTAAATCAGCTTTGAACGAATTCATTTTTTATTTTTTCAATAAATTATAGATCTCACCAGTGACATCAAAAGCACTCATAGAAGTAGACAATACGGGAATATCTTCCTCATTTGCTTGATTAAGCATGTCTTCTTCGGCAGTAAATCCTTTTACAATCACAATAGCCGCTAACTCTTTGAGGGAAGCAATGGCCATTACATTTTTATGCGTTTGCAATGTAATCCAAATATCACCAGCGTTAGCATGACCCATTACATCGCTCAATAAATCGGATACATATCCTCCGGTAATCTCATTTGTGAGACCTTTAGCACCTGCAATTACTTGCAAATTTAATTTCTCTGTTAACTCTTTTACAGTCATTTTTCTAGGGTTTATAGGTTTATTTTAATCTTTAATACTGTTTTTGTCTAACTTATTATGACTCCAAATGCTTTTCATGATTCGGATAGACTCACCGGGTTCCAGTTTGTCGTTTTGCTCGAGAATCTTTTGTATAAAAATGCACTGTTTGATGCTTGCATTTTCCTGAACCACATCTTCTGCTAACGATTGGCACGATGGCGAACCGCAGATACCACAATCTACTTGGGGCAACGATCTATTCAAATCATAAATACGTTTCATTTTCGACATTGCTTCGGCCATGTTATCATCCAATTTCAACATGGAGCGAGCAGGTATTTCGTCTACACCCGCATTTTCTCTCAAATAATCTGATTGATCTTTAATAGACATCATCATCGGAGTAGTCTCATTTTTTTCATCACCAGAGCAATTATGAGATCTTTTTTGGAGCTTATCCACAATCAAAAAACGGTTGCCAGAACAGAGGATTCCACCCGCACAACTTTCGTCGCAAGCACGTAACTCCAGAAAATCAATTCCATGAATTTCATCGTTTTCGACTTTTTCCAAGAACTCAATCACGTTACAAATTTCGTCGATGGCGAGACTTTTAAATTGTTTTAAATAGTCAGATTCTCCTCTAGTCAAGCTCCATTTAACTGCCAAAGGCGAGAGGGGCTCAAAGCGATCAATCTGAGGGACTACAGCAGTATTGCTCTTCAGCGACTTAAATATTTTATTAAACAAGTAATTCATATTAATTACCCCATCAATGGCTGATTTAACTTCGCCCACGGGACTTTTGATGGCAACAATCTTAGCCGCACAAGGAGTGACATAAAAAACGCCAATATCTTTTGGATCAACGCCCGAATCGGTAAGCACTTTGCGAGCATGCATGGCCGTAATATCCAACGGTGCTTTTAGCGGAATAAGATGTTCTATTAATGTGGGGAATTTTATCTGAATAAGGCGAACAATAGCGGGACAAAATGGAGAGATATAAGGTTTTACATCGGTATGTTCGGTAAGATATTCTGTGTACAATTCTGCCATAAAAGGCGCTCCTTGCTCAACTTCACACACTTCGGTAAATCCAAGTTCGTAGGCAGAATCTAAAATCTGTTTGTGGGTATACTTTTCTGGAAATTGACCACTAAAAACCGATGGAATTAGCGCAATTCTGTGTTTGTAAGCAAAAATATCTTGAAAATCATCCTGCTGAACCACGATTGCTCCCACGGGACAAACACGGTAACACTCACCACAATCCACACATCGATTACTAATTAACTGAGCTTTGCCGTTTCTAACACGAATTGCTTCGGTTGGGCAAACCATCATACAATGAGAACATCCGATACAGATATCCTCTCTAAAAATCAGTGCGTGATGAAATTGTTCCATATTCAAATTTCTTGTCTAAAATTATTGACCATAAAAACAGTAGTCCCCACACCCACTTCACTTTTAATATCAAGAATGTCGGTATTATTTCTAATATTTGGCAAACCCATTCCAGCGCCAAAACCCATCTCTCTAACGGCAGGTGAAGCGGTAGAAAAACCAGCCACCATCGCTTTGTCAATGTCTGGAATACCAGGCCCTTCATCAATCAACCGAATTTCAATTCGATCTTCAAAATAATCAACCTCAACCACTCCTCGGTATGCATGAGCGACAATGTTCACTTCCGCTTCGTACAAAGCAACCACAGTTCTTTTGATGATAGAACCATCAATATCTAACTGTTTCAAGTATTTTTTCACATTACTCGAAATTGTTCCAGCTGTGGAAAAATCACTACCCTCTATTTGATACTCAAAATGCATAAAAAATCTTTGTTAGTAAACTGGACTAATGCCATTATCGTACAAAATACCACATGTTCTAAAAGTCGAAAATGGCGTTTCTAAAAGAACCATATCATTCTCATTCGCAATCTCAATCATGTCGGGAGTAACTACTTTGCCACGAGTAAACAATATACACTTGATATCTGACATCTCAGCAGTACGAATCGTCTGCACATTTGTTAATCCAGTAATTAAGAGCACATTGTCCATTCTAACGGTCAATACATCACTCATTAAATCTGAAGCAAATGCAATAGTAATATCAAATCCACCTTGCTCTTCTCCGCAAACTATTTTTCCATTTATCAACTGCGCAATTTCTGTAATCTTCATCTAATTATCCTAATTTTTTAATTTCATTGCAAATATAACCTCTTTTTTGTTATAAAAATAACAATGCATAGTTATGGTTTCAATTTGTAAGCAATCTAAATAATATATCTAAAAATCAGATAGTTACGCCTAATTATTAAATATATTGTTAAACCCATTACGCCATCTTCTTTTGCCTGAATTACAACATATCACATTAAAATAAATGATTTGTTAATATAAATTTTATGTTATTTTTTGTAAATACTACCAAAAAAGCATTACTTTAATGCATTTACTACAATTCACCTAAAAAAGAAAAAACTGGAACTTAACTTTTTCTTCAAGAACATATTTAAATGGGGAATAATTATAATGCTCTTTTGGTGAAAAGTGACGGGATGAAGAGAGTGATGAGGCGTCGCGCGTCCCGAATTTTAAATCCGCCGCGGCGGAGAGATTTTGTAAAAATTCGTGGATCCTCGAAAAAAACGATCAACCATTGGGCTGCTCTTTTTTTCGAGAAAGCGACGATGCGCGAGCGAGTTTAGCGCGAAGCAATACGAGCTTTGCTCCGTCACTCGTCACTCCCGAAAAAATAGAAATCTATGATTTCGTTTTTTTTCGAGGATCCTCGAAAAATCACAATCCGCCAGTTTGCGGATTTATTTTTCGGGATCGTTACTCGTCACTTGCTATCTAACTCTTTCCTACAAAAAAAACCACATCAACGAATAAAAAACATTAAGTTTTCAAACAAAAGAGACTTTCAATATGTTATTAAAATAAATTATAGAACACATATTATGTCAACATACGAAATCATACTGCCCAGAATGGGCGAAGGAATTATTGAAGCAACCATTATTCGCTGGCTTAAAAAAGAGGGTGAACCGGTAACCATTGATGAACCCATCTTAGAAATTGCCACCGATAAAGTAGATTCTGAAATTACAGCTTCCAGCAGTGGATTTCTCACAAAACACCTTTTTCAGGAAGGGGATGTGGCAGCCATTGGCGCTGTGGTAGCTATTATTTCGGATTCAAATTCTGAAGAAAAAACTACTGAACCCGTTGTTGAAAAACAAGAAGTGGCAAAACCAATAGAAATACGTCTCCCCGACCCTGTTCAAACAGAACAAAAAGAAATTATCCCCGATGTTTCGGCTCGTTTCTTCTCACCACTGGTGAAAAACATGGCTCGAATTGAAAACATCTCTATTGCAGAACTAGAAACCATTACAGGCAGTGGCAAAGATGGACGAATTACCAAAGTGGATTTGGATAAACTTATTGCGGCAAGGAACAATGCTCCAACCAACATAATAGAGAGTAGTGATCGCATTGAAAACATCAAAACAGAGCATCCAAAATCCGCTCCAGCTGTGATATACGAAGGCGACCGTGTGGAAGAGATGGACAGAATGCGCAAACTGATAGCGGATCACATGACCATGTCGATAAAAACCTCAGCTCACGTCACCTCTATCATCGAAGTAAATATGTCGAAGATTGTGAATTGGCGTAACAAAATTAAAGATACATTTCTAAAACGAGAGGGCGAAAAAATCACCTTTACGCCTATCATTTTCAATGTGGTAGCAAAAGCGCTGAAAGAGTTTCCAGGGTTGAATGCATCGATTGATGGGACAAAAATTATATACAAAAAAAATATCAACATTGGCATGGCCACTGTGCTTCCCAATGGAAATTTAATCGTTCCTGTAATTAAAAATGCAGACGAAAAGAACTTATTAGGACTTACCAAAACCATCAACGACATTGCAGCCAGAGCGCGTGCTTCTAAATTGCAACCCGATGAAATACAAGGAGGTACATTTTCAATCACCAACTTAGGATCGTTCGATACGTTGTTGGGAACTCCAATCATCAACCAACCGCAAGTGGCAATATTGGCCGTGGGCGCTATTCGCAAGCAACCCGTGGTGATAGAATCTGAGTTTGGCGACTCGTTGGGAATTGCGTCCATGATGTATCTTTCACTCTCTTACGACCACAGAGTAGTAGACGGTGGAATGGGCGGT
>JBBRGJ010000098.1:0-12459 GCA_038240835.1 Bacteroidales bacterium
GATAAGCCCGTATCACAACAATTTGAGGCAAAGTATTATGGCTATTATGGATGGCCAACATACTGGAGTGGTCCATACATATGGGGAAATTCTCCTTATTTGAATCGCAACAGCGAAGAATGGAAAGAAATGAAACAAGAACAAGAACAAGAAGAAAAATCTTGGGATCCCAATTTGCGTAGCACAAATGCTGTTAATGGATTACATATTCAAGCCCTCGACGGAGAAATAGGTCATGTAGAAGATTTTATAATTGATGATGAAACTTGGGTAATTCGATATCTGATTATTGATACCACAAATTGGTTTGGCGGTAAAAAAGTATTGATTTCTCCCCAATGGATTGACAAAATCATTTGGGATGAGTCAAAAATATCTGTTAAACTTTCGATGGAGAATATCAAAAATGCTCCAGAATATTCTGAAGAAGCGCTGCTTACTCGGGATTATGAAACCCAATTGCACAATTACTACAAACGTAATATTTATTGGCCTGAGAAACCTTAACGGGACTTCTAATAATTCATTTTTCAGCGTTAGATTTCAATTTTAAAATCCTCAGTTCGACCACGCTTAGAGCGTGGCAGGCTAGGCTCAGCACATCGCACTGCATCGCATTTACAGAGGTAATCACGATCGTGAGCGGTTTAAAAATTTCATCTGCCTCGAAAAATTGAATTTTTAGAAACCCTCTTAAAATAAAGTTTTGCTTTATCTTTCCAGTGTCCTCGTTATTTACATTTTGAGAATAGTTCGTTATTCTCAAAATGTAAATATTTTTTATTGCTTGGATATTAGCCACTTGTCAGTTTCGTGACAATGATCATGAACCACGAATTGTTCTGCAAATCAAATTAATCAGGTTAAAGTAGAATAGAAAGTAAGTTGATGCTTATGTTTAGTCTATTTTCAATTAATCAAGAATATAAATCAATAAGAAAGGAAAATAATTATGCCAGATTTTGGATCACCTTTTTCAGGATTGGCGAACGACAGGAAACTCACTGATGAGGAACTCATCCGTGCAATCCGGTTCATGATCGCTGCTGAGTATGAAGCGACTCAATTGTATATGCAACTTGTGGAGTCAACTGATAATAAACTTGCTATCGCAGTTCTTAAAGACATTGCCTATGAAGAGCTTGTGCATGCTGGAGAGTTTCTCCGTTTGCTTCACGAGCTGGCTCCAGACGAAAAGAAATTTTACGCAAAAGGAGCCAAGGAAGTCGAAGAAGAAATTGAAAAATTAACCAGATTAAAGTAGAATTGAAAAATCTAAACAATATTGGCATTACTAGGAAGGGCATTTTAAAAGAACTTTTGAGAATACTTCGATGAAATACTATTGAAACTTCTTTATTTGCTGTCATACTGAACCTATCAAAATGTTTTTTCAAGAGCCCCTTCGGCCACGCCTAGAGCGTGGCAAACTATGCTCAGGTCGCTCTAGAAAGGTTTGTTTATTGAACATACTTCAGTCATATTGATTTTTTTAAACATATTTATCCTCGAAGGGAGACAATTATAAAATAACTATTTCATATTACTGTTTACAACTTCAGTAAAAATGTATACGCCAAATTATTACGTGTAATTTGTACTTATTTTTCCACACAGATGGTCGCAGAACCATAAAACAAAGAGACTTTTTTATAAAACATAAACAATGAATATAATAGTAACTAGAAAAAACCACATATTTTATCCTGATCCTTCTAGGGTAATCGTTCGTTTTCTATCTGTGAATGACGAAAGAACCGCTGATATAATAAAGAATGTATTGGCAATGTCCGAAAAACAATTAAATGATTCTATGAACAGGGTGGCGAGAGGTTATTCCATTCGTCACAGGAGTATTTTCCAAATATTTCAGAAACATTTCGACAAACTGGCTCCTGTATTTGACAAAATGAAAGTGAATCAAAAAGGTCTTACTTCATCTCAGAAATCGTTGATAGGTTCCTATTTTACGATGGAATATTCTATTGAATCTGCTGCGTTTTTTAATCCATCGATCATGGAAGATCCAGATCAAACAGAACTTGAGCCCAATGAGAAAAGAGTAATTTTTAGTTTTCGTGCTACGGGCGAAGGTCATATCTCCTCTATTGTTTTTCGCTCAGCAATTCTGGATAAAAATAACGACATCCGACTCGCATCTGCAGGAAAAATGTTAGCCGAAGCAGATGTTATAAAAAGGCATGTTTATCATAAAAAATCTTTCCGAGAAAAACTGAAACTATTGAAAAATGTAGACGGTAGATTTAGTCCTGTTATTTTAGATGAACCTAAGGTGAAAGAAGACTCCAAGGTAGTTGACATACCTAAATTTACGATAGAAGATTATCCGGATAAAACGAAAACTAAAAAGGAATCTGTTTCTCCTGATTTTATTTTGGAAAAACTTGGTGATAGTTTTGGCTATGGCGAATTGAGGGGAGACCTTGCAATTGCGAGAAAAAATCCCGAATTCAATACGGAAGCTCATGTTAGAATAATGAATCAAATGATGTGGATTGCATCATCGCATTACGAGATTAACTTTTCAATAGATTCATCCATTAGCGAACGAGTTATTTTCCCAATATCGCAAACCGAAATAAACGGAATTGAAGATGCTCGTTTTGTGAAATTCACCGATGATGATGGCGAAGTAACCTATTATGCCACATACACGGCTTACGACGGAGCTAGTATAATGCCCAAGTTGCTCAGCACTAAAGATTTCTACACTTTTAGAATAATGCCAATTAGTGGGGAAGTTGCCTATAACAAAGGAATGGCTCTGTTTCCTCGAAAAGTAAATGGAAAATATGCAATGTTGTGCCGGATTGATGGTGTGAATAATTATATTGCTTATTCGGATAGCATAAATATGTGGCGTGAAGCTAAAATTATACAGCAACCCAAGTATCCATGGGAACTCGTGCAAATTGGTAATGCGGGTTCTCCGATCGAGACAGAAGATGGTTGGCTGGTTATTACCCACGGAGTTGGTCCTATGAGGGAATACGCGTTAGGCGCATCATTGTACGAACTTGATAACCCCGAAAAAGAGATCGGAAGATTAAGTAGCCCATTAATGGTGCCCAATGAAGTAGAACGGGAAGGTTATGTGCCGAATGTGATTTATTCGTGCGGCTCGATGATTCATAATGATTCGTTGATTATCCCTTATGCAATGTCAGATCGTGCATCTACTTATGCAACTGTCAATCTGAAAGAACTATTGAAAGAGCTGAAGAGTTCATGTAAGTAATGTTTGCAAGAAAACGCCAACTTTTTTCCGCCAAGCCTTTACTGAGCAGAGTCGAAGGAGGGCGGACAGGCTGTTATTCTTGCAACGAATTTTGTTTATCCGCCAGCTGGCGGACGCCAATTCGTCTCCGTTGCTGCGAAAGTATTTCGACCACGCTTAGAGCGTGGCAGGCTAGGCTCAATATAACACCTCAAATCCGATAGCTATCGGATTGACATTTTCTTATTGTAAACCCTCGATTCTTTGAATCGGGGTCAAACACAGAGTTTTCTGGCTGGCACTAAGTTTAATATCGATGAACACTATACCGACCGTGATAGCATCACATTTGAGGAACAAGTCTGCAAACTGTCCCCACCAACCCCCGCAACCATCATAAAAGTGTGATCGGAATCAAAAAATGTATGCAAAAAAGTGGAATTTATGTAAGTAATTATCAAAATTGTGTAATGCTTTCATGTTCAAAAAGAATCATCTTTGTCAAGTAATTAGATATTTTAAGAAAAGAGAACTTTTTTATTTATAATTACATTGATTATGAGTGATTTAAAAACATTTTTAGAATATGAATACTTTTGATAAAACATTGGGTTGGCTTAATGAAGTCTGGGGATTCAAATTATTCAGTCTGGGCGGAAGTGAGTTTACCACTAAAACGTTTTTCTTTCTAATATTGTATGTTTCTCTTTTGTTTTTTTTCACCTCAATGATCCGGAAACTATTGGTAAAGAGGATATTTCCTCGATATAAAATTGATATTGGCGTGGGTCAGTCAATCGCTACAATAATTCGTTACACATTGTTAATCGTAGGGATTGTTGTCATTGTTCAGACTACAGGCATTGATTTAAGTGCAATTGGTTTATTGGTTGGAGCATTGGGTGTGGGGATTGGATTTGGACTCCAAAGCATCACCAATAACTTTATTAGTGGGATAATTATCTTGTTCGAAAGACCAGTAAAAGTGGGTGACAGAATTGAAATTGAGAAACTTGCAGGCAATATTATTTCTATTTCAGCCAGAGCGACTACTATTATCACAAATGATAACATTGCGGTGATTGTCCCTAATTCCGACATCATCAATACCCGAGTAATCAACTGGAGTCTCAACAATAAAAGTGTAAAACTAAATTTCCATATCGGTGTATCTTATAAAGAGGATCCCGAAATTGTTCGAGCATTATTAATCGAGATTGCTAACGATAATCCAGGTGTATTGAAAGAGCCTAAAATCAATGTGCTTTTTGATGACTTGCCGAAAGCAGTCTCAAATTTATTCTTCAAATATGAACTTTCGAATATTGTAATACGCCAGGTTTGTTGAAAAGTCAACTATTTTATGAAATATTTAAACGATTCAAAGAACATAATATTGAGTTGCCTTTTCCACAGCGCGACATTCATTTAAAATCAGGATTTGAAATTGAAAAGAACAAAATTGAAACAGAATGAAATTAAGATTTCAACAAAAACGATAATTAACGATAAAAACATTAACTAAAAACATATTCTCTTGAAAAAAATAATTCCAGTAACGAAAGCAAAAGCTTATGCATCTAAGCAAACGATTAAGATCAGCGAAAAGACAATTGCTCAAACAATTTTGGCAAATGGCTTTTTACTTGAGTTAGGGGGTGTTGCATTGTTTATTGCACATATTTTTAGGGAAACATTCACACGCGATTTTGAATTCAAAGAATTCTTTCGACAATGTTTTCAAATTGGTTATAAATCATTGCCTCTTATTGGCACGACTGGATTAATCATGGGATTTGTTTTCACCATTCAAAGTCGCCCAGTATTGGCAGATTTTGGAGCGGTGACCATGCTCCCAGGAATGATAGCAGTATCCATGATTCGTGAAATTGGACCTGTGTTAACGGCCTTAATTTGTGCCGGAAAAGTGGGTTCGGGCATGGGCGCTGAATTAGGATCTATGAAAGTAACGGAACAAATTGATGCGATGGAAGTTTCGGCAACAAATCCAATGCGATTTCTAGTGGTGACAAGAGTAATTGCATCCACCCTTATGGTGCCAATATTGGTCCTGTTTGCCGATGGCTTTGGACTTTTCGGAAGTTGGCTTGCTGTAAATATAAAAGGAAGTGTGAACTTGGTTTTATTTATCTCTCAAGCATTTGGATCCGTGGTGTTTATGGATTTATTTCCATCGATTATTAAATCTTTTTTCTTTGGCGCTGTCATCGGAATCATTGGATGTTACAAAGGATACAATGCAGGAAGGGGAACTGAAAGCGTTGGAATTGCGACAAATTCTGCCGTTGTGGTTTCGTCTTTACTGATTATAATAGTGGACGTAATTGCTGTACAAATAACCGATATATTATCATGAAAGAGACTCAAACAAATAATACGATCAAGACACCCATTACTAGTGATCAGAATGATGCGGTAATTGACATACAAAATCTTCAAAAAAGTTTTGGAAAATTGGAGGTGTTAAAAGATATTTCGCTTAAATTATATAGCGGCGAAAACCTAGTTGTTATGGGCAAATCCGGTTCAGGAAAATCAGTGCTCATTAAATGCATGGTTCGTTTGCTTATGCCCGATGCAGGAAAAATCAATATGCTTGGCAGTGAAATCACTTCCCTTAATAGTTCTGAGTTAGCAGAAATAAGAAAAAAAATAGGGTTCTTGTTTCAAACGGGTGCGTTGTACGATTCGATGACTGTCAGACAAAATTTAGAATTTCCATTGCGAAGGATTAAGAAAAAGATGACTGAACAGGAAATCGACGAAAAAGTAATGGAAGTTTTAGAAAATGTTGGGCTTGCCGATTCGGTGAATAGTATGACATCGGAACTTTCGGGTGGGATGCGAAAACGGATAAGTTTAGCACGCACGATTATTTTAAATCCACTGATTCTGCTTTATGATGAGCCTACAACTGGGCTCGATCCGGTAACATCCGATGAAATAAGTGAGCTCATCAATGTGGTCAAGGAAAAATACAAAACATCTTCCATCATTATTACGCATGATATTGAATGTGCGCGCAAAACTGCCGACCGCATTGTGATGCTCAAAGATGGGGAAGTCTATGCAGAAGGGACTCTTTCGGAGATCGAAAACTCATCTGATCCAATACTTAAATCGTTCTTTAAATAAATATAAACGGGACTTCTAATAGTATAAAATTAAAAACAAAGTACTCGATTTCAATTTCAAAAAACAAACAAAATGGATACACAATCAACAAAATTTAAAATACGCCTTGGATTATTTGTTGCCGCTGGCACTTTACTCCTTTTTGCTGCCATATTCCTGATTGGAAAGCAGAAAAACTTATTTAACCCAGTATTTCAAGTAAACACTACTTTCTCAAGTGTGGGCGGGTTACAGGTAGGCAACAATGTGCGTTTCTCGGGAATAAATGTCGGAACCGTCGATAAAATTGAAATAATTAACGACTCAACCGTAAAAGTTGACATGATTATTCAAAAAGATGTTCAGCCTTTTATTAAAGTAGACAGCAAAGTGTCGATTGGATCTGAAGGGATTATTGGCGACCGTGTTTTAGTTATTTCGCAAGGCAGTTCCGATGCTCCATCGGTTAAATCAAAGCAAACGCTCGTATCTGTAGAGGCAGTTGAATTGGATCAAATTATAACTAGTTTAAATGTTTCGGCAAAAAATGCGGAGGTAATTACAGCACAATTGGCCGTTATGATGATCAAAATTAATGGTGGAGAAGGGACACTCGGCATGCTTATTCATGATACCGCCATCGCCGATAACCTAAGCAAAACCGTTTTAAACTTCCGTGAAACTAGTAATGTTTTAGATCAAAACATGATTGTGATCATGAAAGAATTTAATAAAACAAGCGAGAATATTACAAAAACATCATTGCAAATTTCGGAAATAACTTCAAACATAAACAAAGGCAAAGGCACCCTTGGAAGCTTAATCAACGATACCATTTTAGCCAAAGATTTGAAAGAAACTGTGGTTGGAATTAAAAATAGTAGCCAAGGGTTGGATAGAACGTTGGATGCTTTGAACAGCAGTATTCTTTTCAGAGGCCATTTCAAAAAGAAAGCAAAAAAAGAAGCTGAAAAACAAAGACTTGATTCACTCGAGTTGATTAATACGGGAATGGATTCGATTGTTCCTTAGTTCTATCGGCAGGCTAATATTTATTTATCGTCATACTGAGTTAGCCTGCCACGCTCTAAGCGTGGAAGTGGAAGTATTCATAGTAAGAACTTTGCCAAAGTCCTCCGATAATCCCGATAGTTATCGGGACAGAATGACTTTGAAATTACCTGATTCAAAAAAAATGATTGTACTATAAACTCATAAACCAATAAACTCATAAACCTCTTAAATAATAGAATACCCTCGCGAAGCAAAACGAGCTTCGCTCCTGATAACTGTTAACTGCTAACTGGACTATAACTCACAAACCAGAAACATGCGAATTATGTAACATTTTCCGAAAATAGTATAACAGAAGTCCTATTTAAGATTCCGACCTTTACTTTTTAAACAAAATCTCAAAATAAAGTGATTAAAGGAAACAGAAGAAGTTTTCCAATTAATTTCCATCACTCGAAACTAAGACACTTCTCACATTCTAATATGTGTTTTTTGTCTGCAAATCACACAGTTAACTGATAAAAAAAAATGGAGCAAGTTCTAAAATATAAAAGCAATCTTTCAAACCAAGGTAAAATTATTTCGGTTCGTGGGAGTGTTGTGGATATAAGATTTGACACACTTTTGCCATCCATAAACACTGTGTTGTATGCTGGAGATAATGAGCAAATTGTGATAGAAGTGCAGGAACAGCGAGACGCGCATCACGTTCGGGGAATTGCTCTCACTCCCACTCAAGGTTTGGCGCGCGGGATGATTGCAAAAACGGACGGTAAACAACTTACGGTTCCAGTCGGGAAATCAATTATGGGGCGGATGTTTGATGTTTTTGGTAATACGATTGACTTAGGAGAACCATTGTCCGCTGAAATAGAAAGACGTAATATACACCAATCACCGCCGCCGTTGACAAAACGGTCGACAAAATCTGAGATTTTTTTAACAGGCATAAAAGCAATTGATGTATTGATACCTTTAGAGCGTGGCGGAAAAGCGGGGCTTTTTGGAGGAGCCGGTGTGGGCAAGACCGTTTTGCTTACCGAGATGATTCATAATATGGTGGGACACAACAAAGGCGTAAGCATGTTTTGTGGAATTGGCGAACGCTGCCGTGAGGGTCACGAATTATATCATGACATGAAAGCCGCTGGCGTGCTTGATAATATGGTGATGATGTTTGGTCAAATGAATGAGCCTCCTGGTGCACGTTTTCGCGTGGGTCATGCAGCGCTGACTATGGCTGAATATTTCCGTGATGATGAACATCGTGATGTATTGTTGCTTATCGATAATATATTTCGTTTTATACAAGCCGGCATGGAGGTGTCGGGGTTAATGGGGCAAATGCCTTCTCGTTTGGGTTATCAACCCACGATGGGAACTGAATTAGCAAAGTTAGAGGAACGAATCGCCAATACCGATGCTGGTGCTATCACTTCTATTCAAGCCGTGTATGTCCCCGCCGACGATTTAACTGACCCTGCTGCGATACATACCTTTTCGCATCTTTCGGCATCTATTGTGCTTTCGCGAAAAAAAGCAAGCGAAGGACTTTATCCAGCAATTGATTTGCTGCAATCCAGCTCCAAAATGGCTACACCGGGAATTATTGGAGAGCGTCATTATAATCTCGCACAGGAAATTAGGCATACGCTTGCTCAATACGAAGAACTTAAAGATATTATTGCGATGCTTGGGCTGGAACAATTATCTGTGGATGACCGCAATTTAGTAAACCGTTCCCGACGCTTGGAACGTTTTCTTACCCAACCCTTTTTCACTACCGAACAATTTAGTGGTTTGAAAGGAAAAGAAGTTAATTTGGAAGATACTCTTAACGGCTGTGAACGTATTCTGGCCGATGAATTTAAAGAGTTGCCAGAAAGTGCATTTTACATGATTGGAACTATAGACGAAGCAAAAGAGAAAGAAATAAATAAAAGCAAAAGAGCAATAAATCAATCGGAATCAATGGAAGAGCCTGAAAAGGTAATCGAAACACAACCTAAATAACAATAACTATGGACTTGAAAATACTTCTTCCTTATCGTGTTTTCGCTGATATCAAAAATATCAGTAGTATAGTTGCCGAAACGAGCGAAGGTTCCTTTGGGTTGTTACCACAACGACTGGATTGCGTTGCGGCATTAGTTCCGTGCATTCTTACTTACGAAACCAATCCAAAAACTGCTCATTACATAGCCGTGGACGAAGGAATTTTAATAAAAGCGGGATCGCAAGTGATGGTATCAGTTCGGAATGCTTTTAGCGGAACCGACCTTAGGAAGCTACACGAATCTGTAGAAAAAGAGTTTAAAGATCTGGATGATAGTGAAAAAAACATCCGTTCAACTATGGCAAAGATAGAAAGCGGATTTTTATATAGTTTAGAAAAATTTCGAAAAGAATAAAATGGAAACGACAGATAAAAATAATCAGAACTTGTTTAGCAAACAGGTCGAAGAAAAAGCCCGTCGAAAACTAAACGCACAACACAACGAGCGTAAAAGTGTTTGGTCTGGTTTGGGAATGATGGGATTAGTGGGCTGGACAATTACAGTTCCTACTTTCCTGGGCGCAGCATTGGGAATGTGGCTTGACAAAAACTATCCAAATACATTCTCATGGACGCTAACATTCTTGATAATAGGATTATTGATTGGTTGCCTTATTTCATGGCACTGGATTAAAAAAGAACATAAAGAAATGAACCAAAAAGACGAAAACGATGAATGAAATTTTACTTATGATATTAGCTTTTATAGCCGGGGTTGCATTAGGAATGATATTCTTTGGCGGACTTTGGTTTACGGTAAAAAAAATGGTTACCGCAAAAATTCCAGTAATTTGGTTTTTAAGTAGCTTTATTTTGCGTGTAAGCATTGTATTAATTGGATTTTATTATGTTTCTAGTGGAAGTTGGCAACGATTAATTGTTTCGCTGTTGGGATTTATTGTAGCCCGATTCGTTGTCACATATCTTACCAAATCACTAAAAGAAAGAGATGTATCATGAAACTTAGTCCCGACGAAACCATATTTTGGCAACATGGCTTTTTTACCATTAACCTAACCATTCTCACCACATGGGCTATCATGTTGGTGTTGGTGGTTGGCTCTGCATTGATTACACGTAATCTCAAAACGGGAATTCGTATTTCGCGCTGGCAATGTGTTCTCGAAATGCTGGTAACAACCATAAATGATCAAATTAAAGAAATCGGTTTAAAAAAACCACAAGAATATATTGGTTTTCTCGGCACGTTGTTTCTGTTTATAGTTTTCTCTAATATTTGTATCATATTTCCATGGTACGAACCGCCTACAGGGTCGCTATCTACGACCGCTGCTTTGGCAATTTGTGTTTTTTTGGCAGTGCCATTTTTTGGAATTGCAAAATCGGGCATTGGAAGTTATTTGAAATCATATTTGAAACCCACATTTATCATGTTGCCATTTAATTTAATAAGTGAAACCACCCGAACACTCGCATTAGCAGTGCGTTTGTTCGGTAACATGATGAGTGGGGGGATGATTATCGCCATTCTTTTAAGCATTACGCCCTTTGTATTTCCAATTGTGATGCAAGCACTTGGACTTCTCACTGGAGTGGTGCAAGCTTACATCTTCAGCATTCTGGCTGCCGTGTATATTGCAGCAGCAGTGCACGATTCTAACTCAACAGATAAAAAAGAAATTAAAATTAATAAATAAAAGGAGGATTAAAATGGACAATGTATCAATTATTGCAGTAGCATCTATTATTACTGCTGGATTTTCGACAAGTATAGGATGTATGTTTCCTGCATTGGGTGAAGGGAAATCAGTATCAACCGCATTAACGGCTATTGCACAGCAACCCGATGCAGCACCCACCATTACTAGAACTTTATTCGTGGGTTTGGCCATGATTGAATCCACAGCGATATACTGTTTTGTGGTATCAATGATTCTCATTTTTGCGAATCCATTCTGGAATCAAATTATAGCAAAGTAAAACTTACAAAATGCAAATAAACTGGTTTACTGTAATAGCTCAAATCCTTAATTTCCTCCTTTTAGTATGGTTGCTTAAGCGGTTTCTTTATAAGCCAATTCTCAAAGCAATCGACGAACGTGAAGGGAAAATTGCGTCCCAAATAAAGGATGCTGAGGCAAAAGAAACATTGGCTAAAAAAGAGCAAACGGAATTCAGTGAGAAAAATGAGGCCTTTGATCAAGAGAAGAAGGCACTCATGGATAAAGCCATTGAGGAAGCCACTGAGGAACGCCAAAAACTCCTTGATGTGGCACGCAACGATGCAAATGAATTGCGCTTGAAGTTGGAAAAAGCATTGATTGAGATGCAGGAAAATATGAATAGCGACCTTGTGCAAAAAACGCAACATGAAGTTTTTGAAATAGCACGGAAAACGCTGAACGATCTTGCTTCTGTAAGCCTTGAAGAACAATCGGCTAACGTTTTTATTAAGCATATAAAAGCACTTAAAAAGGAAGAGAAGCAGCAGTTTATAGCTGCCTTTAAATCAGGTTCAAGTCCTGTTCTTGTACAAAGTGCGTTCGATTTACCTAAAAAGCAGCAGACTGAAATTACAAGCGCGGTAAATGAAATACTCGGCACAGAAACTAAGTTTCAATTTAAAACAGTTCCAGAACTTATTAGTGGCATTGAACTTACATCCAATGGTTATAAACTGGCATGGAGCATTTCAGAATATTTAAATTCCCTGCAAAAGAGGATTTCCGAAACGATGAAAGAAGAATCAAATAAAGAATAACATGCCAGTAAACCAATTTCAAAAAACGATCAATACCACATTCGAGGATTTGGAGAAGGGTAGAGAAAACTACACGCTCCCTTTTGAGCTTCGGGAAGTTGGTTATGTTGTTAGTGTTTCGGCTGGAATTGTCAAAATTTCTGGTCTGCCGGGCGTTGGCTTTGAAGAATTATTAAAGTTTCCGGGCGGTTTATTTGGCATAGCCTACAATATTGATGAAGATGAAATTGGTGCTATTCTTTTGGGTGAAGATGCTCTTTTAAATGCCGGTGATGAGGTGGAACGTACCGGTCG